>NZ_PQLN01000020.1:0-55840 GCF_002919855.1 Aeromonas sp. ASNIH8
GCCCAGTAACGACCACCATGCTTTAAAAAATGATTTCGATGGGTCGTTAGCTCAGTCGGTAGAGCAGTTGACTTTTAATCAATTGGTCGCTGGTTCGAATCCAGCACGACCCACCATCATTTCAGTCATATCCCAGGTCGTTTAGCTCAGCTGGGAGAGCACCTCCCTTACAAGGAGGGGGTCACTGGTTCGAGCCCAGTAACGACCACCATGCTTTAAAAATGATTTCGATGGGTCGTTAGCTCAGTCGGTAGAGCAGTTGACTTTTAATCAATTGGTCGCTGGTTCGAATCCAGCACGACCCACCATCATTTCAGTCATATCCCAGGTCGTTTAGCTCAGCTGGGAGAGCATCTCCCTTACAAGGAGGGGGTCACTGGTTCGAGCCCAGTAACGACCACCATATTGAAAAGCCCGCAGCGATGCGGGCTTTTTCGTTTCCGTCTCTCATCAGGTTCGCAGTCGATCCAGCTCGCTTGCCAGGGTGGTGGCCGCCTGTTCCAGTGCCTCGCTCAGGCGCTGGCTGGCATTGGCCTCTTGTCCCAGGGTGGTGGCGGCGTCGCCGATGCGCATCAGGTTCTGGTTGATGGTGTCGCTCACGGCACTCTGCTGCTCGGCGGCGGTCGCCACCTGGCTGATGTGATCATGGATCTGCTGGATCTGGGTGACCACTTGATTGAGTGCCTCGAAGGCCTGCTCCGTGCCTTCAACCGTGCTCACCGAGCGGGCGATCCCCGTGCTCATCAACTGCTGGCTGCTGGTGACCTCGGTTTGCAGGCTGCCGATGAGCTGCCCTATCTCGTCGGTGGATGAGCGGGTCTTGTTGGCCAGCGCCCTCACCTCGTCCGCCACGACGGCAAAACCCCTGCCCATGTCGCCGGCCCGCGCCGCCTCGATGGCTGCGTTGAGGGCCAGCAGGTTGGTCTGTTCGGCAATGGCCCGGATCACATCGAGAATATGGCTGATATTGGTGCTGCGCTGGGCGACCTGGGCGACCGCCTTGTCGGCCTGATGCATGTCCTCGACCAGGGTATGGATCTCGTTGCGGGCCCTGCTCAAGGTCTGCTGGGCCGTGCTGACATGGTGGGTCGCCGCTTCAGACTCCTGCGCCGCCTGTTCCGCATAGCCCGCCACACTGACTGCCGTGGTGCTCATCTCGTGCATGGCGCTGACCACGCTCTCCAGCTCCAGGCTCTGATCATCCAGGCTGCTGCGCATGGCATCGGCCGTCTGTTTCATGCCCCTGGCCTGCTGATGCACCTGTTGCCCTATCTGCTTGCTGCCCTGCACCATGGCCCTCAGCTTGCCGAGGAAGGCATTGAGATGCCTGCCCAGCTCGATGAGCTCCTGGTGGGTGTCGATACGCATCTGCTGGGTCAGGTCGCCTTCATTGCTGGCGAGGTGGGAGACGTGGCGGCTGATGAGGGAGAGGGGCGCCGTGATGGTCTGGATGAACCAGACAAGCAGGCCCAGGGCCACCAGGGTGATGACAACGATGGCAACCAGCTGCTGCTGCTGGGTAGCCTGCAACAGGCTGCCGAGCTGCTGGCTGATGGTGTTGGCCTGGCTGAGGGCGAGGGCCTTGGGCACCTTGATCATCAGCCACCACTGGTTGTCGGCGGCCTCGATCCGTATGGGCTGCTGCAGGATGAAATCGCTGTCGGTATCGGCGGGGTGTCCATTCGGGGCAACCAGTCCGGCCTCTGTCAGGGGGCGCCCCAATTTGTCCGAATGGCGGTTGCTGCCGACGATGAAGCCCGTCTTGCTGACCAGGGTGACCTCGGCCTGGTTGTCATAGAGGCTCTTGCCTAGGTGCTCGGCCAGTTGCTGGAAGATGGGCAGGTTCATGTCGACCCCGGTGATCCCGGCAAACTTGCCATCTTTGAGGACGGGCACCGTCAGGCTGGTCATCAGCATCTTCTGGCCAGTGCTTATCTCGTAGAGGTAGGGTTCCATCAGGCAGGGGCGACGAGTCTCGCGACCGCAGAGATACCACTCGCTGTTGCGAATGCCGAATTCATTGCGCGAGGTGTCGAACTTGGCGTCACTGGTGGCGGCATCTATGGTCTGCTGCGCGATGTTTCCGTTCTGTTCCCGGGTGAAGTAGACCTCGAGACTGCCCTTGCCGGCAACCGAATGGCTGGCGCCCGTCTGCCAGTCGGCGTCCTGTCCGTCGTAACCGTTGGGTTCGAACTGGGCGTAGATGGAACTGATCCCGTTTGCCTGGCGCAGGCGGCTGCCAAGCAGCAGCTCCACTTGTGGGCGACTCAGCCGCTGGTCCGGCTGGGCCATGCTTCCTTCAAGCTGCGCCGCCATGCCGAGCGGTATCTGATAGGCCTGCTGCAACTGGTCTTCGATCTGCACTGCATACCGCTCTGCCTGGAATTGCAGGGAACGGGAAACCTCCTGCTCCAGGGCGCCACGGGTCTGCGCCATGATGTCATCGCGCAGGCCGTTCAGCGAGGAGGACTGTATCCATGTCATGGCGACGCCACTGGCGAGAAAAAGTCCCAGCGTGAGCAACAACAACTTGGTCTTGAGCGAACGTTGTTTCATTCGACAACTCCTTTTGGCAAGAATGACAACGATATGGTCGGAGCGGATCCTGACAGTTGTACTGTACTGGATTTGTTGATGGGTTTGTGCACGGCTTCTGGTTATAATTTTGGCCTTCCCGAGCGTTGATGGAACAGTCGCAATGAGCAATGCACTGAGCAGTATTCCGCCGGTAGTCGAGATGGACTACCCCTTCCCGGCCAAACCACAGCCCCTGACTCCCGAGCAGAAGGCGACCCTGATCGCCGAGATCAAGGTGCTGCTCGAGGCGCGCCAGGCCGTGCTGGTTGCCCATTACTACACGGATCCCGAGATCCAGGCCCTGGCAGAAGCCACCGGTGGCTTCGTGGGTGACTCCCTGGAGATGGCCCGCTTCGGTCGCGACCATGCGGCCCAGACCCTGATCGTGGCCGGTGTGCGCTTCATGGGAGAGACCTCCAAGATTCTGAGCCCCCACAAGCGGGTGCTGATGCCGACGCTGGAGGCCGAGTGCTCTCTTGATCTGGGTTGTCCCATCGACCAGTTCTCCGCCTTCTGCGATGCCCACCCCGATCACATCGTGGTGGTCTATGCCAATACCTCGGCAGCGGTGAAAGCACGGGCCGACTGGGTGGTCACCTCCAGCATTGCGCTGGAGATCGTCGAACATCTGGACAGTCAGGGTCACAAGATCATCTGGGGCCCGGACCGCCACCTCGGCGCCTACATCGAGAAGAAGACGGGGGCCGAGATGCTGCGCTGGCAGGGGCACTGCATCGTGCACGACGAGTTCAAGGCCAAGGCGCTGCGCGAGCTCAAGGCCCAGAACCCGGATGCCGCCGTGCTGGTGCACCCGGAGTCTCCGGCCTCCGTCATCGAACTGGCGGATGCGGTGGGTTCTACCAGCCAGCTCATCAAGGCCGCCAAAGAGCTGCCCCAGCAGAAACTGATCGTGGCGACCGATCGCGGCATCTTCTACAAGATGCAGCAGGCATGCCCGGAGAAAGAGATGGTGGAGGCGCCCACCGGTGGTGATGGTGCCACCTGCCGCAGCTGCGCCCACTGCCCCTGGATGGCGATGAACGGCCTGGTGGCCATCAAGGAGGCCCTGACCGACGGCGCCGAGCGTCACGAGATCCATGTGGATGAGGCACTGCGTCTCAAAGCGCTTGTCCCGCTCGACCGCATGCTGGATTTCGCCGCCGAGCTCAAGCTCAAGACCCAGGGCAACGCCTGACTGACGCTGATGGCAAGATGCAAAGAGGGCTCCCGCGGGAGCCCTCTTTATTTATCCGTCATCTGTATCGTCAGATGATGACGGTGGAGAAGCTGTGCTCCTCGTCGGGCGGGACGGTGATCCCGTCCTCGGCGGTGATGGCCGCCTCGACACAGAGCATGGTGCGATAACCGTTGTCACTCATGTCGGCCATGGCGCTGGCCCCTTCCTGCCAGGGGGTCCAGACCACCACGCTGTCGTGGTTGCCGTTGACCACCCGGGTGGTGCGCTCACCATCCTGCACGCTGACCATGGCATCGGGCTGGCGGTAGATGCGATCCATGGCTGCGGTGACGGTCAGCGCTCCCTGTTGCAGTTCGTTTCGGCCGGTCAGCTTGTCCAGATAGGGTTCGCCGAGGCCGGTCACGGTCACCGCTTCCGGCGCACTGATCTGCAGGTAGGTGTGCAGGGCGGCATTGTAGGTGAGCGCTGACTTGCCGGTGTTGCGGGTGGTCAGCACCAGGGAAAGCTCCTTGCCGACCAGTACGTCCAGCTCCAGCTCGAAGGCATGGGGCCAGAGTGTCCTGCTGGCATCGTTGTCACGCAGGGAGAGGTGGACGAGTGTGCCATCCCCGTGATCGGAGACCCCATCCAGCGTCCACAGGCAGTTGCGTGCGAAGCCATGAGCCGGCTTGCCGCTGCCAACGCGAGCGGGGGAGGGGCCGAACCAGGGCCAGCAGAGGGGAATGCCGCCGCGAATGGGCTTGCTGCCATCCAGTATCGCCTTGTCGCTGAGCCAGAGAGAGGCCGGCTCACCATGGCGTTGGTAACGCAGCACATGGGCGCCAAACAGGCTTATCTCGGCCCTGGCGTGCTCATTGTCTATGGTCAGCAGGGGCAGGCCATCCTGGCTCAGGGTGCAGTGGGCAGTCAGCGTACGTGTCGGTGTCATAAAGGCTCCAGTGCTCGGGGACATTCAGAAAGGGTCCGTGATTCAGAATACAAAAAGGCGGCCATTGGCCGCCTTTTTTCAAGCTACGCGATTGCGCATCCCAAATTACTTGGAGATGTGAGCGATCAGGTCCAGAACCTTGCTGGAGTAGCCCATTTCGTTGTCGTACCAGGAGACGACTTTCACGAAGGTCTTGTTCAGCTGGATACCAGCCTTGGCATCGAACACGGAAGTCTGACGCTCACCCAGGAAGTCGGTGGAAACCACTTCGTCTTCGGTGTAGCCCAGCACGCCCTTCATGGCGCCTTCGGAGGCAGCCTTCATGGCCTGGCAGATTTCAGCGTAGGACGCTTCTTTCTTCAGGTTGACGGTCAGGTCAACAACGGACACGTCCGGAGTCGGCACGCGGAAGGCCATGCCGGTCAGCTTGCCGTTCAGTTCCGGGATGACCACGCCAACAGCCTTGGCAGCACCGGTAGAGGACGGGATGATGTTCTGAGCCGCACCGCGGCCACCGCGCCAGTCTTTGGCAGACGGACCATCAACGGTCTTCTGGGTAGCAGTGGTAGCGTGAACGGTGGTCATCAGGCCGGATTCGATACCGAAGGTATCGTTCAGAACCTTGGCGATGGGGGCCAGGCAGTTGGTGGTGCAGGAAGCGTTGGAAACGATGTCCTGGCCAGCGTAGGAATCCTGGTTGACGCCCATGACGAACATCGGGGTAGCGTCTTTGGACGGACCGGTCAGTACGACTTTCTTGGCACCGGCAGCGATGTGCTTTCGAGCGGTTTCGTCGGTCAGGAACAGACCGGTTGCTTCGGCAACAACGTCAACACCGATTTCGCCCCATTTCAGGTTGGCCGGGTCACGTTCAGCGGTAACACGTACGGTTTTGCCGTTGACGATCAGGTTGCCGTCTTTGACTTCAACAGTGCCCTTGAAGCGACCGTGAGTGGAGTCGTACTTCAGCATGTAAGCCATGTAGTCAACGTCGATCAGGTCGTTGATACCAACCACTTCGATGTCAGCACGCTCAGCGGCCAGACGGAAAACGAAACGACCGATACGGCCAAAACCGTTAATACCTACTTTGATAGTCATAATTGGTTACCTAACTGTTCAGTAGTCAAAGAAAATTCCGTTTGTAAATTTACTAGAACTCCCTCGCGAGTCAACCAACAATCTGCGCGAAATTGCGCTATATCATGAAAAACTGTGAAATTTATTTTCGGTTTATGTAACTGGCTACCAACTTTTGTTGAATGCATCATCAGCAAAGTCGGTGGCAGAGAACAACAATAGTGCCTGCCCGGTCACACATCCAGCCGGGGAGATATGTAAAAATGTGCGCGGTTTAGCATGGCCAAAGAGCCACTGTTCAAATACCAACCATAAAAATTAATCACAAAATAGCGTAGACAGAATCCACAGCGGGAATTCTCAAACTATGACCACCCTGATTGAACAGCTGGCTGCCGCCAAAGGCATTGCCAGTGAGTATGTTGATGCCTGGGGCCAGCCGGCCCTGGTATCCGAAGAGAGCAAGGCCGCCATGCTGGGCGCCATGGGTTACCGCGTCGACGACGAGGCCGCCCTGACCGAGCAGCTGGAGCAGGAGCATCGCCAGCACTGGCTGCGGCCACTGGATCCCGTGATGGTGGTCCGCAGCGGCGAGCCCATCAGCCTCGAAGTCCGTCTGCCCATCGAATTCGTCAACGACGCCCTCACCTGGCAGCTCCAGCAGGAGCAGGGTGCCGTGCTGTCCGGTCAATTCACTCCCATCGAGGGTGAGCTGGTCGGGGTGGCCGAGTTCGAGGAGATGGAGTGCCAGGCCTATCGCGTCACCCTGGATGTCCAGCCGGCGCTGGGTTATCACCAGCTCATCCTGCTCGAAGAGGGCAATGACGAGCCGCTGGCCACCATGCGTCTCATCGTCGCCCCCAAGTCCTGCTACAAGCAGGCGCCCATCGCCAATGGTCGCAAGGTGTGGGGCCCGAGCGTGCAGCTCTACTGCCTGCGCAGCCGCCACAACTGGGGCATCGGCGACTTCAGCGATCTCGGTCAGCTGGTGGAGAAAGCCGCCGCCTGGGGCGCCCACTTCGTCGGCCTCAACCCCATTCATGCTCTCTATCCGGCCAACCCGGAGAGCGCCAGCCCCTACAGCCCCTCTTCCCGTCGCTGGCTCAACGTCGCCTATATCGATGTGGAGGCGGTGCCCGAATTCCTGAGCAACGATCGCCTGAAGGCGGAGGTGGCGAGCCCGGCCTTCCAGCAGCACCTCACCTCCCTGCGGGTCAAGGACAACGTGGACTACACCGGCGTCATCCAGACCAAGATCGGCATGCTGCGCCAGGTGTTCGACCAGGCCAGCTTCAGCGCCGAGCGCCAGGCTGCGTTCGATGCCTTCGTGGCCGCCGGTGGCGACAGCCTGCAACAGCAGGCGGCGTTCGATGCCCTGCAGGCCCACTTCTATGCCAAGGGCGACAACGCCTGGGGCTGGCCGGTCTGGCCTGAGCAGTTCCGTGACTACCACAACCCGGCCGTTGCCGCCTGGATGGCCGAGCACAACCAGGACGTGGCCTTCTACCTCTACCTGCAGTTCCTGGCCGACGAGCAGCTGGCCCAGGTCGATGCCCGCGCCAAGGCCGCCGGCATGGTGATGGGGATCTACCGGGATCTGGCGGTGGGTGTCTCCGAAGGCTCCACCGAGATCTGGGCGAACCGGGATCTCTACTGCCCGAAAGCCTCGGTCGGTGCGCCGCCCGACATTCTCGGCCCCCTCGGCCAGAACTGGGGCCTGCCCCCCATGAACCCGAACCAGCTGTTCGAGGCGGCCTACCAGCCCATGGTGGATCTGTTCCGCGCCAACATGCGCTCCTGCGGTGCCCTGCGTATCGACCACGTGATGGCCTTGCTGCGCCTGTGGTGGGTGCCGCCCGGAGAGTCCGCCGCCAAGGGTGCCTACATCTATTACCCGGTCAACGACCTGCTGGGGATCCTGGCCCTCGAATCCCACCGCAACCAGTGCCTGCTGATCGGCGAGGATCTCGGCACAGTGCCGGAGGGGATCGACGTGACCCTGAAGGAGAACGGCGTCCACTCCTACAAGGTGTTCTTCTTCGAGCGCTCCAAGGACGATGGCGGCTTCATCTCCCCGGCCCACTACGCCGAGCAGGCGATGTCGGCCCTGACCACTCACGACATGCCGACCCTCAAGGGCTTCTGGCATTGCGACGATCTGGCGTTGGGACGCGAACTGGGCCTGTATCCGGATGAAGAGGTGCTCAAGACCCTGTATGCTGATCGCCACCAGGCCAAGCAGCGGATCCTTGACAGCCTGCATGCCCATGGGGTCATCTCTGGCAATATCAGCCACGACGTGAACTGGGTCGGCATGAACACCGAGCTCAACCACGGTCTGCAACTGCACATGTCCCGCGGCAGCTGTGCCCTGTTCAGCACCCAGCTGGAAGACTGGCTGGAGATGGACAAGCCGGTCAACGTGCCGGGCACCAGTTACGAATACCCCAACTGGCGTCGCAAGCTCTCCCGGGATCTGGAGGATATTTTCGCCGATGAGGCGCTCAAGAATCTGGCGGGCAAGATGAGCCGGGCCCGTGACGAGGCCAGCCGTTGAGCCTTAATCGCCAACATGTGACTCACTTTCATCCGCTTCGGCCCAGGCCGAAGCGGATGTTCAGCCATCAAAGGAAATGTCGATGCCCGTTGAACGTTTGGTTGCCGCCCGCTGTACCGATCCCTTCTCCCATCTAGGCCTGCTGGCCAATCCGGATGGGCCAGGCCTGAAACTCACCGCCTGGTTGCCCGATGCGCTCGAGGTCCGGGTCAGAGACCTCAAGTCAGGCAAGATAGTTGCCACCCTGACCGCCGCTGACGAAGCGGGCCTCTTTGAAACTGTTTTCACCCGCCGCAAGAATCCCTTTCCCTACCAGCTCATCGCCAGCTACGCCGACGCCAGTGCCGACATCATAGACCCCTACCAGTTCCAGGCCGCCGCCTGGGAAGGGTTGGCGGAGCTGACCTGGCAACCGGAAAACCTCTACCACACCCTAGGTGCACAACTGCGCACAGTGGAGCACCTCGGCCAGCAGGTGGAGGGGGTGCGCTTCGCCGTCTATGCGCCGAGCGCCACCGCGGTGAGCCTCATAGGCGACTTCAACTTCTGGGATGGCCGTCGCCACCCCATGCAGCGCAGCCAGTGCGGTCACTGGGTGCTGTTCGTGCCGGGGCTCAAGGCCGGGGATCGCTACAAGTTCGAGCTCAAAGACCCCATGGGCAACCGGCTGCCCCACAAGAGCGACCCGGTGGGTTTCTACTGCGAGCAGTACCCCTCGTTCGCCTCCGTGGTCTATGACCACGATCAGTACCAGTGGCAGGATGCCGCCTGGCGCGAGAGCCAACGCAACGACAAGCGGGAGCAGCCGCTCTCCATCTACGAGCTGCACGTGGGCTCCTGGAAGCGCCACCCCAACGGCGACAGCCTGAACTGGCGCGAGCTGGCGGTGGAACTGGTGAACTACATCAAGGAGATGGAGTATACCCACATCGAGCTGCTGCCGGTCTCCGAGCACCCGTTCAGCGGCTCCTGGGGCTACCAGCCGGTGGGCATGTTCTCCCCCACCAGTCGCTACGGCAGCGCCGACGACTTCAAATACTTCGTGGACCAGTGCCACCAGGCCGGGATCGGCGTCATCCTCGACTGGGTGCCCGCCCACTTCCCGTCCGACGCCCACGGCCTGGCCCGCTTCGACGGCACCCCGCTCTACGAGTACGAGGATCCGCGCCGTGGCTGGCACCCGGACTGGAACTCCTACATTTATGACTTCGGTCGCGATACCGTGCGCCAGTTCCTGGTGGCGAGCGCTCTGTTCTGGCTCGACAAGTTCCACGTCGACGGCCTGCGGGTGGATGCGGTCGCCTCCATGCTCTATCTGGACTACTCCCGCAACGCCGGCGAGTGGGTGCCGAACGTCGATGGCGGCAACCACAACTACGAGGCGATCAGCCTCTTGAAGTGGACCAACGAGGAGGTGTACGGCAAGTACCCCCATGCCATGACCATCGCCGAGGAGTCCACCGCCTTCGCCGGGGTTTCCCGTCCCACCTTCCTCGGCGGCCTGGGTTTTGGCTTCAAGTGGAATATGGGCTGGATGCACGACACCCTCAGCTACATGCAGAAGGAGCCCATCCACCGACGTTACCACCACAACGACATGACCTTCTCCATGGTGTACCACTATGACGAGAACTTCATCCTGTCCCTCTCCCACGACGAGGTGGTCCACGGCAAGCACTCCCTGCTCTACAAGATGCCCGGCGACGAGTGGCAGCAGGCCGCGAACCTGCGCGCCTACATGGGCTTCATGTATGCCCACCCCGGCAAGAAGCTGAACTTCATGGGTACCGAGATCGCCCAGAGCAATGAGTGGAACCACGACGCCCAGCTGCCCTGGCACCTGTTGCAGTATCCCAAGCACGGCGGCCAGCAGCGGCTGATCCGGGATCTCAACCACCTCTATCGTCACGAGGCTGCCTTGTATCAGGCCGATTATGAACAGGCCGGTTTCCGCTGGCTGGATCACAACGACGCCGACAACAGCATCTTCGCTTGGCTACGGGCGGACAAGCTGGGGGCGCATCCCCTGATGGTGGCCTGCAACTTCACCCCGGTGCCTCGGGTCGGCTATCGCCTCGGGGTGCCGGCGGCCGGCCACTATCGGGTGGTGCTCAACACCGACAGCGAGCATTACTGGGGCAGCAACTATGATGTGGGTCTGGTCTTCGTCGCCGAGCCGACGCCCTGGCAGGGCATGGCGCACAGCATAGTGCTGGATCTGCCGCCGCTCGCGACCTTGTTCATCAAACAGGAGTCTTGATGTTCGCAATGGAAAACGGGGTGGATCACCCGCTGGGCGCCCGGCTCGACGAGACGGGCTGCCACTTCTGCGTCTGGGCACCGCAATCGGACAAGGTGGAGCTCTGCCTGTTCGACGAAGAGGAGCAGGAGCAGGCCCGGCTGGCCCTGCCCGGCCGGCGAGGCCAGTACTGGTTCGGCCATGTGCGCGGCGTCAAGGCCGGTCAGCGCTACGGTTATCGGGTCCATGGCAGCCCCCAGGACGGCCTGTTGTTCGACCCGGACAAGCTGCTGATCGACCCCTATGCCAGGGCACTGAGCCGTCCTACCTACTGGGACGACGCCCTCTATCAGGGGGACAGCGCGGCCATGGTGGCCAAGTCCGTGGTGGTGGACGATGCCTTCGACTGGCAGGGGGTCGGCAAGCCCGGCATCCCGCCCGAGCGGGTCGTGCTCTACGAGACCCACGTCAAGGGCTTCACCCGCCAGCACCCCGGGATCCCCAAGGAGCTGCAGGGCACCTATCTGGGCATCAGCCACCCGCTGATGATCGAGCACCTGCAGTCGCTGGGGGTCACCTCGGTGCAGCTGATGCCGGTGGCGGCCTTCATGTCCGAGCCCAGGCTCGAGCAGCTCGGGCTCACCAATTACTGGGGCTACAACCCCATCGCCTTCTTCGCCCCCGAGCCGCGCTACGCGGCGAAGGAGGCGGTAACCGAGTTCAAGACCATGGTGCGGGAGCTGCACCGGGCCGGGATCGAGGTGATCCTGGACGTGGTCTACAACCACACCGCGGAATCCGGCTTCGACGGCCCCATGCTGTCGTTCAAGGGGTTCGACAACGCGGGCTACTACGCCTTCGAGTCGGGGGCCCACGGGCCGGACTACCACCGTCACGCCAACGTCACCGGCTGTGGCAACAGCGTCAATCTGGATCATCCCAACACCCTGCGGCTGGTGCTCGACGCCCTGCGCTACTGGGTCACCGAGATGCAGGTGGACGGTTTCCGCTTCGATCTGGCGGTGACTCTGGCGCGGGAGGCGGGGGAGTTCGATCCCATGAGCGCCTTCTTCAAGGCCATGATGGCGGATCCCGTGCTGGCGCGGGTCAGGCTCATCGCCGAGCCCTGGGACATCGGCCCCTTCGGCTATCGTCTCGGCCAGTTTCCGAGCCAGTGGCTGGAGATCAACGATCGTTACCGCGACACGGTGCGCGCCTTCTGGCGCGGGGATGCGGGCAAGATGGGGGATTTTGCCACCCGTCTGGTGGGCTCGCGGGATCTCTTCCCGAAGAACTGGCGCTCCCCCCACACCAGCGTCAACTACCTCTGCTATCACGACGGCTTCACCCTCGAGGACCTGGTCTCCTACAACCAGCGCCACAACCAGGCCAACGGCGAGGACAACCGGGACGGCCACGGCAACAACCTCTCCAGCAACCACGGGGTGGAGGGGCCGACCCTGGACCCGCGCATCAACAACCTGCGCCAGCAGCAGAAGCGCAACCTGATCGCCACCCTGCTGCTGTCACAGGGGACGCCGCACTTCCTGGCCGGGGACGAGATGGGCCGCAGCCAGCTCGGCAACAACAACGCCTACTGTCAGGACAACCAGATAAGCTGGGTGAACTGGCAACTGCGCCCGGAGGACGAGCGGCTGCTCGCTTTCACCCGCCAGATGATGGCGCTGCGGGCGGAGTCCGGGGTCTTCTCCAACCTGCAACTGAGTGACGACGGCTGGAACGGCAAGGCGACCAGCTGTCACCAGGTGAACTGGTATCACCCGGACGGCCATCAGCTCACCGATCAGGACTGGCACGCCCCCATGGGGCAGGCGTTTGCCATGGACATCGGCATGATCGGCTGCACCGGGGAGCGCTGGTACGTGCTGTTCAACGCCAGCGACTATGACATCCAGTTCCGCCTGCCGCCGCCGGGGGAGGGCATGGAGTGGATCCAGACCATCGACACCGCCACCAACGACGGCCTGCCCTTCCTGCCGGACGACATCAAGCGGCAGGTGGCGGTGGGGCGTGCCCACTCCCTCAAGCTGCTGGAGCGGGTCGCCCTGCCGGCGGCGGTGCTGGCTAGCGAAGGGGTGGTGGCAGCAGATGTTGTCGCCGTGTTGCCAACGGGATCACAGTTCCCGCTGGCAGGGTAGAGTGAAACGGCCTGACTCGGTATGCTGGTCACCGCTACACATGGCAAGGAGTCCATATGAATGGCAATAATCCTGGACGGTTGCGTAGCAATCCCGAGAACCGCGCAGTTTCATATCTGCCCGGTCAGCATGACGAGGAGTCAGTATGAGCGGTAACAATCCCGAGCAGTGGCGCAGCAAGTTGAGCGCCGAGCAGTTTCACGTCTGCTGGGAGAAGGGGACCGAGCGGCCCTACAGCGGTACCCTGCTGCACAACCGCAAGAGCGGCGACTACCTGTGCGTCTGCTGCAAGAGCGTGCTGTTCCACTCGGATGCCAAGTTTGACTCGGGCTGCGGCTGGCCCTCGTTCGATCGGGCCATCGAGGGGACGGTGACCTACACCGAGGACAACAGCCACGGCATGAAGCGGGTGGAGATCACCTGCAGCCAGTGCGGCTCCCACCTCGGCCACGTCTTCCCCGACGGGCCGACCGAGACCGGCCAGCGCTACTGCGTCAACAGCCTGAGCCTGGATTTCGAGCCCGACGCCTGATCCCCGACACGACCAGCGGCGCCTCCCTTCGGAGGCGCCGCTTTTTTATCTCCCCCTGTCAGGTACCGGGCTATGCCAGCGGCAGGTAGATGTCGGTGACCAGCTCATGGGTGGGCACCTCGTGTACAAAGTTGTGGTAGTGGAAGAAGAGCGGAAAATCCCGCAGCTCTTCGCCGCTGGCGGGCAGCCAGTCGCGGTAGAGCGCCCGGGCACAGTCGGCCAGGAGGTCGTGGGAGCCGTGGTGGCGTACCACGGCGCAGCGCCCGGCCGGGATGAGGGCATTCTTCACACCCCACTCATTGTCCTCGGCGACGGGGGCCTCGACGCTGCCACAGAGGGTAAAGCGAAACGCCGCACCCTCCGTCGTGGCGGGGTCGTCCGGCGCCAGGCCATAGGTCCGGCTGGTGGCGACCGGGGAGCCGCCCGTGGCCTTGCGCCACTGGATGAAGCGCGCCGCGGTGTCGTTGATGCGCTCGGGCAGGCCCTGATGGGTCAGGGCGGCGACGGCGGTCTGCGGGAACTGGATGATGTCGACTCGCATGGGGTCAATCCTCTTTGTGGGGGGCCGTGGCAGGCAGCGATGCCAGCTGGCCCAGTCCGGGTGCTGCCTGAACTGGCTGGGCGTCAGGCCGAACGTCTGCTTGAAGGCGCGACTGAAAGATTCGCCATGCTGGAAGCCGGCATCGAGGGCGATATCAGTCACCTTGTCCAGAGGTGCGAATGCCAACCGGTAAGAGTCCCGCTTCAGCCGCAGCAGCTGGATGTAACGCCCCAGCGGCACGCCGCAGTAAGCGGCAAATTGCCGATGAAAGTGAAAGGGCGAAAAGTGCGCCACGGCGCTGAGCCGCTCCAGCGACAGGTCGTCGTCGAGATGGCGCTCGATGTGCTCGGTCACCGTTTGAAAGCGTCGGCGGTAGGCCTCTGTCTGGTTGTGATCCATGGTCTCTCCTCTGTGCTGCTCACTATCGGCCAACGGGCCCGAGCTGTCCTGACGGATCTTGCTCTCTTTGGTTCCCCTCGGGGATAAGAGCCATGACCGCCAGCCCGGCGGGCGCTGCCTGACTTGTCGCGGGTTCGTCAGGCCAGCAGCAGGGCTGTCCCCGTCAGCAGGGCGGCGAGGGGCAGAACGGGGAGCCGTGGCACCCGCAGCAGGTAGAAGCCGACGGCGGCCAGCGCCAGATCGGTGGGGGAGATCACGGCGCTCTGCCACACCGGCTGATAGAGGGCCGCCAGCAGCAGCCCCACCACGGCGGCGTTGATGCCGGCCACGGCCCCCGCCAGACGGGGGCGGGCCAGCCAGTGCTGCCAGCAGGGGCCCAGCGCCCAGAGCAGCAAGAAACCCGGCAGGAAGAGCGCCAGGGTCGCCAGCAGCGCCCCGATGAGGGGAGTGGCGGGCAGCAGCACGGCGCCCAGGTAGGTGGCCAGGGTGAACATGGGGCCGGGTACCAGCTGGGCCAGGCCGTAGCCGGTCAGGAACTGCTGCTCGCTCAGGTGGTGACCCAGGCTCTCCTGCAACAGGGGCAGCACCACGTGACCACCGCCAAACACCAGGCTGCCTGCCCGGTAAAAGTCGGCCAGCAACTGGCTGACGGGGCCGCTCGCCACCAGGGGCAGGCCGACGAACAGCAGGGCGAACAGCAGCAGGGTCGGCCAGTGAGGCTGGCGATCCGGAGTGGACGCGAGGCCCTGACTCCCCGGGTGCGGCTCGCGCAAGGCACAGAGCAGGGCCGCGCCGAGCAGCATGGCGACCTGGGTCAGAAGACCGGGGGCGCACCAGAGGGCGGCGGCGGTGGCCACCATGACCCCCTGTTGCAGCGCCGTCTTGCAGAACTGGCGGCTCATGGTGAGCACGGCATCCGCCACCACGACGAGCGCCAGCAGCTTGAGGCCGTGCAGGGCGGCGTCCAGCCAGAGGCTGCCCGCAAGCTGACCCAGACCGACGGCGGCCGCCAGCAACAGCAGGAAGGAGGGGAGGGTAAAGCCGACGAAGGCGGCCAGGGCGCCGCCGATGCCGGCGCGGTGGCGGCCGATGGCAAAGCCGAGCTGGCTGGAGGCCGGACCCGGCAGCAGTTGGCACAGGGCCAGCAACTGGGCGAACTCCCCCTGGTTCAGCCAGCCCAGCCGCTGGACAAAGGTGCGCTGAAAATAGCCGATATGGGCGGCCGGCCCGCCAAAACTGATGCATCCCAGCCACAAGAACTGCATGAATACCTGTCCCATCTTCCCCTCCTCGTCATCATCCTGGCCCGGATAATATGACAAAAAAGTGACAGTTTGGTGACGGTACGCCCTCCCGCGCTGCCTGCCATCAACAGGGGCTGGCGGGGTGGCTGGTCGCCTCCGCCAGCTGACGAGAGGTGCCGGGGTGACGCGCGGCAGCCTGCCGGTGAGGGTCAGGGGGCAGGTTGTGCCTGGGGCAGGTAGCATTGTCCCGCCAGCCAGCAGGCGATGGACTGGCGACTGGCATCGAAGTGAGGCTCGGGCAGAGTGTGCGGGTCGCACCAGATCCAGCCCTCGCATTTTTCCGGCTCCAGCAGTTGCGGCTCCCCGTCCACATCTGCCAGCAGGGTGACCGAGATGTAGTGCAGGCCGCTCTCGCGCCAGGTCTCCAGGTTGTTGGTGACGGCGATGACGCGAGGCTGGCGGATGACGAAGCCGGTCTCTTCCGCCACCTCCCGGATGGCTGCCGACTCGAAGGTTTCCCCCAATTCCAGATGACCACCTGCGATGGACCAATAGGGGGCATGGCTGCCCTTGCGCTTGCCAAGCAGTACCTGGCCCTGGCCATTGGTGAGAATGACGCCGACACCGACGCGGGGATAGGGGGTAGACATAGGGGAGGCTCCTTGCTGAGACGGCGGGGTGCGCCAGGGAAAACGGGCCCACCTTAGGGGGGATGGGCCCGTTGTGCAAGCCGCCTGTTCAAGGGGGATCGGATGCCGATTCTCCATCGCTTAAATGGATGGGTATGGCGAAATTCTATCTGTTAAACAGATGGAAAACGCCCCCGGATCAGGGCAGTCTGACCAGCATCTTGCCGGTATTGCGGCCCTGGAACAGTCCGATAAAGGCTTGCGGCATGCTGGCCAGCCCCTCGCTGACGGTCTCCTCGGCCTGGAGGGTGCCCGCCTCGAAGGCCGGCATGGCCTCGGCCAGGAATTCCCCGTAGTGCTGCCAGTGATCGGAGACCAGCAGCCCCTGCATCAGGATACGCTTGCGGATCACCTGGGAGAGGTTGCGCGGGCCGCTGGCCTGGCCGTTGCTGTTGTACTGCTCGATGAGGCCGCACAGCACGATGCGCCCGTGCACCACCAGGTGGTTGAGGGCGGCATCCAGCATGGCGCCCCCCACGTTCTCGAAGTAGACGTGGATGCCTTCGGGGGCGAGGCGGGCCAGCTCGGCGTCGAGATCCGGGGTCTCCCGGTAGTTGATCACCGCATCGGCTCCCAGGGTCTTGAGGTAGGCGACCTTGTCGGCCGAGCCGGTGGAGCCGATGACCCTGGCCCCCGCCTGCTTGGCGAGCTGGACCGCCATGGTGCCGACCGCCCCGGAGGCTGCCGAGACCAGCAGGGTTTCACCGGCCTTCAGGTGTGCCACCTTGTGCAGCCCCGCCCAGGCGGTCATGCCCGGCATGCCGAGGGCGCCGAGGAAGCGCTGGGGCGGCAGGGTGGTGTCGGGCAGGCGGGTGAGCTGGGCGGCGTTTGCCACGAAGGCATCCCGCCAGCCCAGCATGCTGCTCACCTTGTCCCCCACCTTGAAATCGGGATGGCGCGATGCCTGTACCGTGCCGATGGCGCCGCCGTCGAGGGGACCGTTGAGGGGGAAGGGAGGAACGTAGCTTTTGGCCTCGCTCATGCGGCCGCGCATGTAGGGGTCCACCGACAGCCACTGGTTGGCGACCTGCACCTCTCCCTCCTGCAGGGCGGGCAGGGGCACGTCCCGGAGGGCGAAGTCCTCCAGGGTGGGGAGACCGGTGGGGCGACGCAGCAGTTGGATTTGATGGCTGATGGCATTCATGGGCATTCTCCGGCAGTGGGGCCGCGCGTCGGGCAGCGGCCTAGTATTTTTGTTTGTGTGCAAACTAAAATCAGGGTAGTCCTGAACGCGGAGGCTGGCAACTGTTTTGTGTGCAAACTATTCAGCCCCGAAGTTGATGGGGTATACTGCCCCCCTTGTCGTCAGCGAGGTCCTCCATGAGCGAATTGAAAAAGCAGGTCTGTTTTGCCCTCTACAGCGCCTCCAATGCGGTGATGCGTGCCTATCGGCCGCTGCTGGACAAGCTGGATCTCACCTATACCCAGTACCTGGTGATGCTCTCGCTCTGGGCCCGGGACGAGGTCAGCCTCAAGGAGATAGGGCAGGAGACCGGACTGGATGCGGGCACCCTGACCCCCATCGTCAAGCGGCTGGAGAGCAAGGGGTGGCTGACCCGCACCGTCTCCCACGAAGATGAGCGGCAAAAGTGCATCAGCCTGACCGAGGCGGGACGCCAGTTGCAGCAGGAGGTCAGGGAGTGCTGTCTGGCGGACAGCTTGCGCAACCAGGTGGATCTGGCCGATGCTGAGTTGGCCCAGCTCAAGCAGCTTTGCGATCGCGTGGCGGTGCAGCTGGGGCGCTGATCCCTTTCCCCGTCAGGAGTGACCCGATGAAACCCATGCAATCCCTGCTCCCTCTGTTTGCCATCCTGCTGTGCGCCTGCGCCGATACCTCCTATCCCCGTTCCGAGTTGCAGATCGACGATGCCGATGCCTGGCAGGCCATCTGCAAGGACGGGGTCCGGGTGCGGGCGGTCACCGACGAGGGGATCTGTGCGGATCACCGCGGGGTGGCCATGTGGACAAATAAACCAAGGGCTGCACGGATGGCAGAAGAAGCGGCCAAGTAGTGTGACCTGTACGACATAAAATGACATGACCGGCCATGGAGCCGGTTTTTTTCGCGATCTTGCCAGCACTTTGGCACCTTGTTCATGGTGCACTCATTTTTCTCTTCCCATACTGGCCCTCAAGGTAGCAAACCAACAGGAGAGAGAGATGCAATCATCCATCGTCGGGCTCTCCATTCTGTGGGGGCTGGCCAGCTTTGGTGTTCAGGGGGATTTCATCGAGAGCCGTGATACCGCCTCCCCCTCCTGGCAGGCCGAGTCCAGAGTGGAGATGGAAGGGTACTTGATGGAGTCGTTGGGAGCCGATCGCTGGGTGTTCGACAACGGCAGCGAGAGCCTGGAAATCTCTCTGCCCAAAGGGCAGTGGGTGTCGACCGGTGAGCGGCTGCGGCTGCGCGGCGAACCCCTGCAGGAGCAGAGCGGCTGGTTGCTGCAGGTGCAGGACGTCAGCCAGGTCGAGGCATGACCAGGCGTCCACCACCTGGCGGCGCGATGGCGCCCGGGGGCTGTGTTGACCGCGAATGCCCTTGATAGCAGAGACAAGAAGAGGAGGCCCTGGCCTCCTCTTGCTTTTGGTGCTCCCCGGATGCGGGGTGGGTTGTCAGCCCAGGTGGTTGAGCGGCAGGGCGGTCTTGTGTTTGATGCGGCGCAGCACGAAGCTCGAACGCACCCCGGTCACGCCGGAGATGTGGGTCAGCTTGTCCAGCAGGAAGTGCTGGTAGTGCTCCATGTCCCGCACCACCACCTTGAGCTGGTAATCCGCATCGTTGCCGGTGATGAGGTCGCACTCCAGCACCTCGGGCAGATCCTTGACGGCGCGATCGAAGTTCTCGAACCGCTCCGGAGTGTGCCTGTCCATGGAGATGTGAATGTAGGCGGTGAGGGTCAGCCCCAACTGGCGGGCATTGAGCAGGGTGACATGGGTATCGATGAGACCGGCATCCTCCAGCGCCTTGACCCGGCGCGAGCAGGGGGAGGGGGAGAGCCCGACCAGCTCGGCCAGCTCCAGGTTGCTGATGCGGCCATTTTCCTGCATCAGCTCCAGAATATGCCTGTCTATACGATCAAGTTTCAGCATTCTCCGTACCTCTTCGCAATTACTAATCCACTTTTCCTAGATTAAGGGTGAACTATTGCAAAAACAACTGAAAATACCTGCTACTTCACAACCACTCACCGCATCGCGGGGAGTACCATGGTTACATCTTCCGGTGGCAAGACAGGCGCCCGACCAGGCACCTGTGGTGAAGGACCTTACCGGGTCAAGAGCCCCATCAGCCGTTCGACCTTATCGGGAAACAACGGGCTGGAACGAGAGCACCCCCTCCCCGAAGGCAACAAAGCAGGCATCCCGGCGCCTGCTTTGTTGTTTTTGCGTTCCGCCCGCTCAGGGGCGGGGCGGCCGGATGCGATAGAGACAGCGGCTGTCCCCCTCCAGCAGATACTGCTCCCGCTCCACCTCGGCCGGCGCCAGCAACCGGCGAAACAGCGCCAGCTCGCTGCGGCAAAAGCCCCGACAGGCTCTGGCCGCACTGCAGATGGGGCAGTGACTCTCCCACCACAGCCAGCTGCCGTCCTCCTCCTGCGACATGTCCGCCATATACCCCTCCTGGGTGCGCAGCGCCTTGAGCGTCATCAGCCTGTCTGCCAGCGCCGGCTGGGTCAGCCTGGATTCATAGCGTGCCTGCATCTGCTGCTCCCGCCGCGTGATGAGCTGCTCCATGCCCGCGTCGCCAAACACCTGCCGGATATCGTCGATCAGCTGCAGGGTCAGATCGCCATGGGTGTCGGGGAAGCGCTGCCAGGCCTGGTCGGTGAGGTGCCACAGGCGCACCGGGCGACCGCGGCCGCGGGCCTCGTCGCTAAACCCCACCCAGCCCTCGGACTCCAGGGCCATCAGGTGCTGGCGCGCCCCCATGGACGTCATCTGCAACTGGTCGCCGAGTTCGGCGGCGCTCTGGGGGCCGCGGGTTTTCAGCAGATAGAGGATCTTGTCGGTACTGGCGTTCATGGGGGCTCCGGTGGTGGGTATCGGTGCGGTGACCGCCTGGATGAGGTCATTATGGGTAGCAGGGCGATTTAAATCAACAATCTGCTTTACTTAATGGACGACCCCTCACAATATAAATAAACCGATGACTTTATTTAATGAGGCGAAGATGGAAGGGATCAAGGGACAGGCGACCCTCTGGGTATTGGTGATGACGGTGACGCTGGCGGTGGCGGGGTTCAGCCTGCCTTCCCCCGTCCTGGCGCCGCTGCTGCTGGATCCGGCCCAGGGCATGTTGACGCCACAGGCGTCGGACTGGAGCCGCAAGGTGTGGCTTGGCGTCATCATGGGGCTCTATCCGTTGTTTCAACTGCTGGGGGCCCCCTTGCTTGGCCGCCTTTCCGATCGCCATGGGCGCAAGCCGGTGCTGACACTCTGTCTGGTGGGGGTGCTGGCGGGGTATGTGCTGATGGCCCTCGGCATCGCCTGGCGTTCCCTGCCGCTCTTGCTGCTGAGCCGGGTGGTGGAGGGCTTCTTCAACGGCGACATCGCGATCGTGCAGGCGATGGCGGCGGACATGAGCACGGCCAGGACCAAGGCACGCAACTTCGCACGCATCAACATCGGCATGAACCTGGGCTGGGTGGTGGGTCCCATGATCGGAGGCTATGCGGCCGTGGTCTCGGGAGATTACAGTCTGGCAGCCTGGCTGGCGGTGGGGATGACGGTGATCAACCTGCTGCTGGTGCTCTGGCTGCTGCCCAATCGTCCCCCGGTGCCGGCGACCCGGGATGAAGCTCCCCTCTCGACCCGCCAACTGCTGCTGCAACCTCGTCTCCTGCCCTACTTTGCCCTGACCCTGGCAAGCTACGGGGCGGTGCAGCTCTACTTCACCTACTTCAATGTCTGGCTGGTGGAGCGGCTGGCATGGGATCCGGTGCAACTGGCCCAGGCCGCCGTGCTGGTGAGCGTGCCCATGATGCTGGGCTCCTGGATCGGTGAGCAGCTGGCACGGCACTGGCGCGGCAGCTCCCTTGGCATCGTCGGCCACCTGGTGATGGCGGCGGGCATGCTGATGTTCATCCTGCCGACCCAGTGGTGGGGGCTCGCGCTCACCTTCATCCCGGCCGGCATCGGCATGAGTCTGGGGGAGCTGGCCACCTCGGTGGCGGTCTCCAACCGCAGCCATGCCAGCCAGCAGGGGCAGGCGATGGGGCTCTACCGCGGTCTGGCGGTGGGCAGCGAGATCCTGGCGGTGGTGCTGGGCAGCCTGGTGCTGCTGGCGGGGACCGAGTGGCCCTTCTACCTGGCCGGCCTCTGCGGCGTGATCTGTGCCCTCGGTTTCTACGGATTGCGCAGACGGGCGGACAGGCGAAACGCCGTGGCCGGGTGCGCCGAGGCGGGCTGACGAAGGGCGCGGGGATCACAGTTCGGCGACGGGATGGCGGGCCGGACTTGCATCGCGGCGCCGAGTCTGGGACGGTATGGCTCTTTGCTCCGCTGTTCCCGCCCCCCGGCGAGCGCGTCTCCCATCATGGGCCTTGCGATGCCCAGTCCGCATTCCCGGCGGTGAGATGTGTCGTCATGGCACTGGAAACGGGAGGGGATGGCGCCGCACCCGTCTCGACATTCTTGGAGGTGATATGAGTCGTTATCAGGCCATTGCATTGGACATGGACGGTACCCTGCTGAACCGGGATCACAAGATCTCGTCCGCTACCCGGGCGGCCCTTGCCCAGGCCCGGGCCCACGGCATCAAGGTGCTGCTGGTGACGGGTCGCCACTTCATGACGGCCCGTCCCTTCCACCACGAGCTGGCCCTCGACACCCCCATCATCTGCAGCAACGGGGCCTACCTCTATGATCCGGTGCAGGAGAGGATCCTCGCCGGGGATCCCCTGGCCGTGGCGCCCCTCACCGCCCTGCTGGAGGAGGTGCAAGCCCAGCAGATGGGGGCGCTGTTCCACCTGGGGGACGGCATCGGCTACCTGGGCTGCGAGGAGCACGTGGGCCGGATGCGGCGCTGGTCGGCAACCCAGCCGGATCACCTCAAGGTCTCCCTGCTGCCCGCCGAGGATATCGAGTCCTGGTTGCAGTCCCCCATCTGGAAGCTGGAGTTGTTCAACCAGGATCCCGGCCGGTTGCACCGTTTCGTCGGGGAGGTGGTGGAGAGACTGCCCTTCACCCGTGACTGGGCGGCCCCCTATGCGGTGGAGCTGGTGCAGCCCGGTTGCAGCAAGGGCAACCGGCTGGCCCAGTGGGCGGCGAGCGAGGGGATCGCCATGGAGAACCTGGTGGCCTTTGGCGACAACAACAACGACATCAGCATGTTCGAGCAGGTGGGGCTGGCGGTGGCCATGGGCAATGCGGCGCCCCAGATCCAGGCCCATGCAGACCGGGTCACCGCGGATCACAACGAGGATGGCATCGCCCTGGCGTTGCAGCGCTGGGTCCTGCCCGCCTGAGGGGAAAAACAGTCTGCGGCATAAACAGAAAGGGGCCATGTCGGCCCCTTTTTGTCAGCTCCCGAAGGAGAACTGGATCACCCGATCCGGGAAGCGCAGCCGGTTGTAGTCCCGGTATACCCCTTCGTAGTGACGGATGGCGCGCTCGCGCTGGGCACGGTAGTAGTCGCGCTGGCGGCTGTCGCTCTCGCCCCGGATCTGCTGATCCAGCTGGTGGATGCTCCGCTCGGTGCGCTCCAGTTCCTGCTGCAATTCGCCGAGGCGCTGCTCCAGCAGGTACTCCTTGCGGCCGCGCTCGAACTGGGTGAGGAAGCTGGTGTCGTTGGGGCAGACCCCCAGGTATTCGCTCCCCTCCCGTCCCTTGCTGTAGGCAAGCTCGGGGATGCAATAGAGCTCCAGCCCCTTGGCGTAGCCGCGCTGCCACTCCGCCTCATCCACTTTGAGGCCGTACTCCCCGCAGGTCTTCTGATAGTCGCGGGTGGCGCTTCGGGTCTTGCCCTGCTCCCCGTCCTGATAGCCCTGGTTGTACCAGCTCATGGCACGGCACTCCTCCTCCGAGAGGGAACTGCACCCGGCGAGCAGGAAGGGAAGGGTCAACAACAGGATCTTGGGGGACATGAGGGGGCTCCGACAGCAAAGGGGGTGGGGCATTCTAGAAGAGGAGGCCCGTCCGGGACAAGCACCGGGCGAGGGGGCCGTATCATGATGTTTTTATCAGTATTTTCAAGCCGTTGTAGACGGGCTTCCGGCAGCCTTTTCTTGCCGGGGGAGGCAGGGTAAACTGCGCCTACTTTTAACTGGCATGTAACATAAAAACAATGAAAGTCCTGACCGTCGATTATCGCTCCCCCGATGCGGCCGAGCGCTTCACCGAATCCCTGCGCACCACCGGCTTCGGAGTGCTGACTCACCACCCCATCCCGAAGGAGCTGGTGCAGTCCATCTATGACAACTGGTATCGCTTCTTCATGAGCGAACAGAAGCAGGATTTCCTGTTCAATCGCGAGACCCAGGACGGCTACTTCCCGCCCTCGGTGTCCGAGGTGGCCAAGGGCCACAGCCAGAAGGACATCAAGGAGTACTTCCACATCTATCCCTGGGGCCAGATGCCGGCAGAGCTGAAAGAGCAGGCGATGGAGTACTACCGCCTCGCCAACGATCTGGCCGCCGAGCTGCTGGGCTGGGTGGAGCAGCACACCCCGGGGGACATCGCCGCCCACTACAGCTGCCCGCTCTCCTCCATGATCGAAGAGAGCCACAAGACCTTGCTGCGGGTGCTGCACTACCCGCCCTTCGACGGCACCGAGGAGCCGGGTGCCATCCGCGCCGCCGCCCATGAAGACATCAACCTGCTGACCATTCTGCCCGCCTCCAACGAGCCGGGCCTGCAGGTGAAAGGTTCAGACGGGGAGTGGATGGACGTGCCCTGCGATTTCGGCACCCTCATCATCAACATCGGTGACATGCTGCAGGAGGCCTCCCGCGGCTATTACCCCTCCACCACCCACAGGGTCATCAACCCGACCGGGGGCAGTGCCGCCAAGTCCCGCATCTCCTTGCCGCTCTTCCTGCACCCCCGTCCGGATGTGGTGCTCTCGGAGCGTCACACCGCCCACAGCTATCTGATGGAGCGGCTGCGGGAGCTGGGGGTGATCTAATCCCGCCAGACCCGGGCAGACAACAAACCGGAGCATCCCCGCTCCGGTTTTTATTTTGTGGCACGATTGGTTGGTTATCCGAATTTTATTGGTTAATGATGCTAAAAACTGAGTTTTATATCGGATATACGCCGAGTGATTGCGCGCCCGCGGGCGTACTCTGAGCGCCATTTCGGGCCTCGCTGGCAGGCCCTTCCCGTGGAGTTCTTATGAAGCAGTCCCAATGGTCATCCCGGCTCGGTTACATCCTGGCCGCCGCAGGTTCCGCGGTCGGTCTCGGCGCCATCTGGAAGTTCCCCTATGTCACCGCCGCCAACGGTGGCGGCGCCTTCCTGCTGGTCTTTCTGCTGTTCAGCTTCACCCTGGGGGTGGCGGTGCTGATGGGGGAGACCCTGATCGGCAGCCTGACCCGGCGCGGGGTGGTGGGCGCCTTTGGTGAACTGATGGGCAGGCGCTGGCGCTGGGTCGGTGCCATGGGTTTGCTGTGCAGCCTGCTCATCTTCTGTTTCTACAGCGTGGTGGGCGGCTGGACCCTGGGGTACACGGGCATGGCCCTGGCGGGGGAGCTGCAACAGGGGGACGGCGCGGCACTGACCGCCCGTTTCAACGACTACGTCGGTGATCCGCTCTGGCCGGTGCTGACCCACCTGCTGTTTGCCGGCTTGACCTGGTGGTTCGTGCGGGGCGGCGTGCAACAAGGGGTGGAGCGCACCCTGCGCTGGATGATGCCAGCCCTCTTCATCATGATCCTGCTGCTGGTGGCCTTCGGCCTCACCCTGCCGGGCGCCATTGCCGGGGTGCGCCACTTCCTGATGCCCGATTTCAGCAAGCTCGGCATGTCGGGTGTGCTGGACGCCATGGGGCTGGCCTTTTTCTCCCTCTCCATCGGCCTTGGCATCCACACCACCTATGGCGCCTACCTGCCTTCCAGCGAAGGGGTCGGTCGCTCCAGCCTCTGGGTAGTGCTGCTGGCGAGCGTCATCGCCGTGCTGGCGGGCCTGATGATCTTCCCGGTACTGGCGGCGACCGGTATTGACCCGGCCTCGGGCCCGGGCCTCACCTTCATGACCATGCCGGCGGTGTTCCAGCAACTGCCCTTCGGCCAGGGGCTGGCGGTGGTGTTCTTCTCTCTGCTGGTGGTGGCGGCGCTCTCCTCTTCCATCTCCCTGCTGGAGCACTTGCAGTGCTTCCTGTCCGAGAGCCTAGGCTGGTCCCGCCGCGCGGCGTGCAACCTGGTCATTGCCCTGGTGATGGCGGGTGGCATCCCGGTGAGCCTGTCGTTCGGTCCCTGGGCCACCCTGACCCTGTTTGGCAAGAACATCTTCGAGTTGCTGGACTTCATCACCTCCAACCTGATGATGCCCCTGTTCGGGCTGGCCCTGACGCTGCTGCTGGGCTGGCGGCTCGGTCGCCAGGCGCTGCCCGAAGGGCTGGCTCCCCACTGGCGGGCCCTGCTGATGGGCTGCTGGCGCTGGCTGACTCCCCTGCTCATTGGTGGCATTCTGGTGCGCGGCCTGGTGTAGGGAGGCTTGGTCATCTCTGCCACTCTCCGGCCGGGCTGGCAGGGGAGTGGTGTGGCAGGATTGACTCTTTATAAAAATCTGTTAATTAAAAATAAATAGAGTAACGGTCTGTAATTTCGATATTTTGTTTTGGTTAAATCTGTTTTTGGTTCTGTTTTAGACTATTTCCTGTCAACTTCTCTTGCCATGGTTTAGGCTGTGGCTCCTTTTTACCGTGTAGGCGTCGCCCTCCCATGTCACCCCTTATCGCTCTCTGTGGCCGATTTAGCCCCTTCCTGGAGAGGTGACCTTGCAGGTGTCGTTTGTCTGACTGTTCATTGCAAAGGTCGCCCTCAGGCGGCCTTTTTTGTTGCGGCGCACACCGCGTCTAGCCATGGAGTATCGAACTGATGTTGTCTTGCCCGGAGGTTGTATGAGCCAGGTTCAGTGGTCTTCCCGTATTGGTCATGTGCTGGCGGCCGCCGGCTCGGCGATCGGCCTTGGCGCCATCTGGAAATTTCCCTATGTGACAGCCACCAACGGGGGCGGTGCCTTCCTGCTGGTGTTCCTGCTCTTCAGCTTCACCCTGGGGGTCGCGGTGCTGGTGGGGGAGACCCTGCTCGGCAGCCGCAGCCAGCGCGGCGTGCTCGGCGCCTTCCACAAGCTGGTGGGGCCGAACTGGCGCTGGATGGGTTACATGGGGATCCTGTGTGGCTTCTTCATCTACAGCTTCTACAGCGTGGTGGGGGGCTGGACCGTGGGCTATGCAGCCCTGGCCGTGGGCGGCGAGCTCAACCTGAGTGAGGCGAGCACCCTCACCGCACTCTTTACCGGTTATGTGAGCGATCCCCTCTGGCCGGCCCTCACCCATCTCGTCTTCGCCGGGCTCACCTGGTGGTTCGTGCAGGGAGGGCTGCAACAGGGGGTGGAGCGGGCGCTGCGCTGGATGATGCCGGCCCTGTTCGTGATGATGCTGCTCCTGGTGGTGACCGGGCTCTCCATGCCGGGGGCCATGGCCGGGGTACGCCAGTTCCTGATGCCCGACTTTTCCCACCTGACGGGGCAGGGGGTGCTCGACGCCCTGGGGCTGGCGTTCTTCTCCCTCTCCATTGGCCTCGGGGTACACACCACCTATGGCGCCTACCTGCCGAGCAGTGACGGGGCGCTGCGCTCCGGGGTCTGGGTGGTCACCCTGGCGAGCTGCATCTCGGTGCTGGCGGGGCTGATGATCTTCCCGGTGCTGGCCTCCACCGGCATCGATCCTGCCGCCGGCCCCGGCCTCACCTTCATGACCATGCCGGCGGTGTTCAACCACCTGCCGTTCGGTCAGGGGCTGGCGGTGATCTTCTTCCTGCTGCTGCTGGTGGCGGCGCTCTCCTCCTCCATCTCCATGCTGGAGCACCTGGTGCGCTTCACCACCGAGGAGTGGGGCTGGTCGCGCCGCAATGCCTGTCGGGTCCTGACCCTGCTCATCATGGCCTGCGGCATTCCGGTCAGTCTGTCGTTCGGGCCCTGGGCTGACTACACCCTGTTTGGCAAGACCCTGTTCGATCTGCTGGATTACCTCACCTCCAACCTGATGATGCCCCTGTTCGGTCTGGTGCTGACCCTGCTGCTTGGCTGGAAGCTTGGGGACAGTATTGTGCCTGCGGATCTCTCGCCGCTGATGCGTGGTGCGCTGCTCTGGTGCTGGCGGCTGGTCGCCCCCCTGCTGATCGCGGGGATCCTGGTGCGGGGCTTGTTGTAACGCACCTGCCAGGGCGGCATACACCGCCCTGGATGGCTATAGGCCCTGATGGGGACCGAGGGGCGGCAGTTTGGGGGCCAGGTGAGATCTCACCTGTTGCAGGGTCTCCCGATAGGCGTTCCCATGGTGTTCCAGGAAGGCGGCACTGTGGTTGAGACGCTGCTCCAGCCTGTCCACCAGGCGGGCCACCGCCGGGGCCGCCATGCCGGCGGGCCAGCACTGGGTCAGCAATACCAGCAGTTGCCAGGCATCCCCCGCCTGGGCCGGGAATCGCTCCTGCAGGGTCAGAGCACTCTGCACGGCGAGCTGGAGCTGACCCGTGGTCATGGCCCGTTGCCGCTCCTCGCGCAGCTGGGTCAGCTGCTGCTCCCGCTGCGCCAGTTGCCGCGCCAGATCGTCGACCACCTGCAAAATGAGCCCCTGCAGCAGCGGGGTCTGTGCCACCGGTCCCTGATACTGGCCGAGCTGGGCCAGATAACGCTGGGCATGGTGGGGAAGCCCGCAGAACTGGCTGACGGCCACCCCGAGCAACTGGTTGAGGTGATTGTCCCGCGCCGCCTCCGGCGGGTGCTTGGCCAGCAGCATCAAGGCGTCATCGAATCGATAATCCAGACCCAGCATCAGGGCGCGCAGCAGCCCCTCCTCGTGGGCCCGCAGGGTCACGGCCTGC
Source organism: Aeromonas sp. ASNIH8 (assembly GCF_002919855.1). Lineage (NCBI taxonomy): Bacteria > Pseudomonadati > Pseudomonadota > Gammaproteobacteria > Aeromonadales > Aeromonadaceae > Aeromonas > Aeromonas sp. ASNIH8. The sequence goes on from NZ_PQLN01000020.1 coordinate 28,188, forward strand.
TGGCCTAGCTCCTCCAGGGCCTGCTGCAGCCCATGAACTCTGGCCTCTCCCGGTGGATGCCAGAGCACCGCCAGGGTCGCATCCAGCAGGCAGCGTTCGACGGAGTGGCGAAACGTCTGTTTGGGGAAGTAGCGCAGGATGAAATCGGTGGCCTGCGCCAGCACCTGACCTTCATCCCTTCGCAGCAAGGCCAGCAAAATGGCCACCTGGCGCCACTGCGGCTGCCAGGGGCAGCGTTGCAGCAAGCCTGACAAGGTTTCCCAGGCCGGATCCCACTGCGCCTCGTGCAGTTGACAGGCGAGAACCAGCGCCTGATGGATGACGGGGGGCAGTCGCTCCCGGTTGCGGGCCAGATCCTTGTGGGCACTCTCCACCTGGTTCAGCCCGAGCAGGGCCTGGTTCAGCCCCTGGCGTGGCCACCAGGCATCGTACTCCGTGGTGCAGATGGCGTAGTGCTGGGCGGCCTGCACCCGTTCCCCGGCTTGCAGCAGCATGTAGCCCTTTACCCTGTCCATCTGTGCTTCCAGCCCCTTGTGGCTGGCGTGCCGGTAAAGCAGATCCTCGCACTGGGCGCAGGCGCTGCGCCACTCCCTGAGCGCCATGGGGGTGGCCAGGGGGCGGGTCACCGTGGTCAGTGCCAGCAGCGCTTGCAGGCTGTGCGCCAGCTGCTCCGTGGTGAAGGGCACGGCCAGACGCAGGGCGAAATAGAGGTCGGAGGGGGGGAACTGGCCGGTGTCCTCGTCCTGCTCCAGCAGCAGGAGCACGCAGCCGGGCGCGAGCAGGCCCAGGTGGTGTGCTTCATGCAGCAGCCTGACGCCCTCGTGGGCCTGGTGGTGATACTGGCGGCAAAGAATGGCATCGAAGGCGTGCTGGCGCAGCAGGGCGGGCAGGCTTGCTATCTCTTTGCAGTGGAACAGCTCGGTGGGGGGCAGCCCCAGATCACTCAGTCCCTGGGTGAGGGTCGAGCCCATCATGGCATCGTCTTCGATGAGGAGGATCTGCATCTTTGACGCTCCTTCGCCGGTCGGGGGTGGCGAGGTTGGATTCAAAGGTAGCCTCCACTCTCCCGCGAGAGCCAGAGGGGGTCAATACCCCACCTGGGTCAGGAATGGCTCAGTGCCAGCCTTGGGCGGGGCAAAGAAAGCATCACTGAAGGCCGGGCCCCCTGGCCGAGAAGGGGCAGTCCCGCTGGGGGACACGCAGCTCCCCGGCTCCCGACTCTCCCTGCCAGGCGAGCTCGAGCTGGCCCAGGCGCCCGAGGCGGCGCAGCTCGAACTCGTAGCGCAGGCAGGGGTTGTCGGTGGGCAGCTGCGTCATCCCGGCGGGCAGCCGGTAGTCGTAGCGCAGCAGGGGGCCATCTTGCAGCCGGCTTTGCACGGGCACCAGTCCCTCCGCCGTCGGTGCGGGGGCCTTGAGATAGCGGCGCAGCGCCACCGGGGCGTCGATGGCTTTTTGATAGTGAAGGCCGTTCATGGCTGCCAACTCCTCCTCCAGCCGCATCAGCTCCCCCTCCAGCCCGCTCAGGGCGGCGCCAAGCTGTTGATGGGCCGGGGAGGCGCAGCCTCCCAGCAGCAGGGTCGCGATCAGCAGGGCGGGACGGACGGCAGACATGAAGGTTCCTCGGGTGCCAGGGTCAATGACTATAGCAGGGGATTGGTGGGCGGCGTGCCCCTCAGCAGCCCAGCGAGGCGCTCCAGCCCTTCGGCGACGCGGGCGTCGGTGGCGGGCTGACTCAGGCTGAGGCGTACTCCCTGCGGGGCGGCAAACTGGCCGGCGGCGAAGTGTTCTCCGCTGGCGACCCCCACGTCAAGGGCGTTGGCGGCCTCCGCAAACTCCTGGCTGCGCCAGGGCTCGGGCAGCGGCAGCCAGGCGTGCATAGACCCCGGCTGCCAGCGCGCTCCCGGCAACAGGTGGCGCAGGAGCTCACCCCGGCGCGCCAGGATTTTTCGCTGGTGTTCGATGAGCGGCATGATCTGGCGCTGGCTCACCAGCTTGCAGGCCAGCTCGATGAGCAGCGGACTCACCATCCAGCTCGACAGCCGCATCGCCTGGGCGAAGCCGTTGCGAAGGGCGGGAGGGGACAACACGAAGCCGACCCGCAGGCCGCCGCAGGCGATCTTGGCGAGACTGCCGAGGTAGATGACCCGCTCCGGTGCCAGGTTGACCAGGGGAGGGAGCGCACTTTCGGGCAGCAGGCCGTTGACGTCATCCTCGACGATCAGCAGATCGTGGCGACGGGCGATGGCGACGATGGCGTCGCGTCGCGCCAGGCTCATGGTGGCCGTGGTGGGGTTTTGCAGGGTGGGGGTGAGGTAGAGCAGCTTGGCCCGGCGGGTACGGCACGCGGCATCCAGCGCCTCTGGCAGCAGTCCCTCCTCATCCATCGCCAGTCCCACCACCTGATTCTTGAGCTGGCGTGCATTGCCCAGCATGCCGGGGTAGCTCAGTCCCTCGCAAAACAGGGTCTCTCCCACGCAGCCGGTGGCCAGCAGGGCCAGCATGATGCCGTGCTGGGCACCATGGCTGAACAGCAGGCGATCTTCGCTCGCCGTGATGCCCTGCACGGCGAGCCAGTCGACGAACAGCTGGCGCTGTGCGGGGCGTCCGGCCTCCTTGTCATAACCGAGCAGGCCATTGAGATCCCCCTGCGCCAGCTCGGTGAGCAGGGGCCTGATGATGGCGCCCCTGTCCAGCTGGACCGGGAGGTTCTGCCACAACTCGATGCGCTGGCTGTCTTCATTGCGGATCACCCATTCGTTGGCGGGATCCGCCGCTCCCCTGACCCAGGTGCCGTGCCCGACCCGGGCCGCCAGCAGGCCCCGTCGCTCCGCCTCGGTGTAGGCGCGGGTGACGGTGCCCACGGTGACCCCCAGCTTATCTGCCAGGGCCCTGTGGGTCGGCAGCCGGGTCTCGGGTGAGAGGATGCCGGTGGAGATGGCCTGCTCGATGGCCTTGACCAGTTTGAGGTAGAGGGGCCCCTCGAAAGGGGTGAGGTCGGGCGTCCAGATTGTCATGGTGACAATAAATCCATTGATCCAAGATTGTCCGCAATATAGCGTGATTATCAGCCTGTACACAACCAACAAGCACACATTGTATCGGTACAATGTGGCGAGAAAGGAGTCTCCCCATGACCATCGAATGGTATGCCACCCTGTTTGGCTTCGCCCTGCTCACCTGCGGCACGCCCGGGCCGAATAACCTGATGTTGACGGCGTCCGGCGCCAACTTCGGCGTGCGGCGCACCCTGCCCCATCTCATCGGGGTGGCGGTGGGCCAGCCTGTGTTGCAACTGGTGCTGGCGCTCGGTTTCTATCCGCTGTTCGAGCGCTGGCCCCTGCTCAAGCTGAGCCTGCAGGTGCTGGGCAGCCTTTACCTGCTGTGGCTGGCGTGGCGCATCGCGGTGGCAGGCGCCCCCGGAGATCCCGCCAGCCGTGCCCGCCCCTTGACCCTGCTTGAAGGGCTGGGCTTCCAGTTTCTCAATCCCAAGGCGTGGATGATGGGGATCTCGGCCATCAGTCTGTTCAGCCTGCCGGGGAGCGACTACTGGCCCAGCATGTGGGGCATCATGAGTGTCTTCCCCATGGCGGGGTTCCCGGTCTGCTTCGCCTGGGTGATGTTTGGCCATCAGCTCAGCCGCTGGATCAACTCGGACAAGGGGTGGCGTCGTCTCAACGGCAGCCTGGGTGCCTTGACCGCCCTGTGCGTGGTGATGCTCTGGTATTAACAGCGTCTTGATTATTCATGCAAAGAAAATGCATTGCTGACCTTGTCGTCAGGGCGTCGGCTCTGCATATTAGGAGGCTTGCCGTATCTGAACGAGGTTGAGATGGATCTGAACTGGTTGCTCCCCCTGGCGGGCTTTGCCCTTATCACCTGTGGCACGCCGGGCCCCAACAACATGCTGCTCACCAGTGCCGGGGCCGCCCAGGGGTTTCGCCGCTCCGTGCCTCTGCTGGTGGGGGTGGTGGGGGGCATCAACCTGATGATCCTGGCCACGGCCCTGGGGCTCGGGGTGGTGTTCGAGCGTCTGCCACTGCTGCACGACGGCCTCAAGCTGGTGGGGTCGGCCTACCTGCTCTGGCTGGCCTGGAAGGTGGCCAACGCCAGTGGCCCGGCGGAGGGCAACCGGCCGCTCATCCCGGCCCATCAGGGGGCCATGCTGCAACTGCTCAATCCCAAAGCCTGGATGATGGCGCTCTCCGCCATCAGCGGCTTCACCTTGGCGGGGGAGGCTTACTGGCCGTCCGCGGGCTGGGTGCTCGGCATTTTCTTCGTGACCGGCCTCTATACCGGTGCCTTCTGGGTGCTGTTCGGTGCCCAGGTGCGCCGCCTCATCCGCACCGCCACCGGCTGGCGTCGTTTCAATCTGGGCATGGGGCTCGCCACGGCGGCCTGCGTGCTGATGATCTGGGTTTAGGCCTCGGCCTGAGCCTTTACCGGCTGTCTTGTTGGCCCTTCGGGGCCTTTTTTATTGCCGGGGCGGTGCGATCAAACGCGCCCCCTGAGGGATTGCAGCATTGGTTTGCACCATCGGGTTACATAAGGAGATCCCATGAAATGTATCGGTCTGCTGGGTGGCATGAGCTGGGAGTCCACCGTCAGCTATTACCAGGCCCTCAACCGGGGGGTACGCGAGCGGCTCGGCGGTCTGCACTCGGCGCGGGTGCTGCTGAGCAGCGTGGATTTTGCCGGGATAGAGCGGTTGCAGCACGCCGGTGACTGGCCCGCCACCGCCCGTCTGCTGGCGGCCGAGGCCAGGGCCATCCAGGCCGGTGGCGCCGATTTCCTGCTGATCGGGACCAACACCATGCACAAGGTGGCGCCGGAGATCGAGGCCGCCATCGACATTCCCCTGCTCCACATCGCCGATGCCACGGCCCATCGCCTCCAGGCCGACGGGGTGACCCGGGTGGGTTTGCTCGGCACCCGCTTCACCATGGAGCAGGATTTCTACAAGGGGCGGCTCCAGGAGCGCTTCGGGCTGGAGGTGCTGGTGCCTGATGACGTTGCACGGGAGCGGGTGCACCGCATCATCTATGACGAGCTCTGCCTCGGCGATATTCGCGAGTCGTCTCAGGCCGAGTATCTGGCCATCATCGCCGATCTGGCACAGGCCGGTGCCCAGGCGGTGATCCTGGGTTGCACCGAGATCGCCCTGTTGGTGGGGGCGTGCCAGGCCGCCGTGCCTCTCTATGACACCACCGCCATCCACGCCGAAGCCGCGGTGACGCTGGCCCTTGCCTGATGTGATGCGGGCGGGGCGCCCCTCTCGGCGCCCCGCCTGTTTTTTTCCTCCTTTCATAACTGTGAGTCAGCCTTCATTTCAGCAGGGCTGAAGCCGTTTTTATTGTCAATCGGCTCACATTTCCTCTTTTTGTCTCTTGAGTCCGGGGCGTCAGACGCCTAGTTTTCGATCACTGAAACGATTCAGCTTTCACAAAAACAAGAGACACGAGGATAAATCCATGTTGAAGAAACTCTCCATTGCCGTGCTGCTCGCCCTGGGCGCCACCGCGGGTCACGCCGCCGAATTTCTGCTGACCGACTCCCAGCAAGGGCTAGATGTGGGCGACTGGAAGATCACCAGCGAGAAGCTCGGCATCAAGAGTCCGGTTCCCTTCACCATCGAGAAGAAACGCCTGCACGGCGGCCGCCAGGAAGGGGTGGATCTGCTCATCGTCGACAACGGCGTCATGAAGATCACCCTGGTGCCGACCCGCGGCATGGGGATCAAGGAGGTCAAGGCGGCGGATCTGCGCCTCGGCTGGGATTCACCGGTCAAGGAGGTGGTCAACCCCGCCTTCATCGATCTCGAGAGCCGTGGCGGTCTCGGCTGGCTCGACGGCTTCAACGAGATGCTGGTGCGCTGCGGCTACGAGTGGACGGGTCATCCCGGGGTGGATGACGACGGCCGCCTCAAGAGCCTCCATGGCCGGGTGCAGAACATTCCCGCCTCCGTGGTCAGCGTGACCGTGGACGACGAGCCGCCCTATGCCATCCACGTGCTGGGCCGGGTGGACGAGCGCACCTTCAAGATGAGCGAACTGGTCACCTGGACCCAGCTCAGCGTGGTGCCCGGTCAGGCGGAGTTTGCCCTGCAGGACAAGCTGACCAACCACGCGGATTACGAGAACGAGTACCAGATCATCTATCACGGCAACTTCGGGGCCCCCATTCTGGAGGAGGGAGCCAGGGTGAGCACGCCGGTGAAGCAGATCTCCCCGTTCAATGACTACGCCAAGGCCGGACTCAAGGGCTGGCAAACCTATCTGGGGCCCACCAAGGGCTTCGACGAGATGGTGTTCAACCTGGTGCCCTACAGCGACGCCGACGGCAATACCCTGGCAGTGCTGAACAACCGTGCCGGCAACGCCGGGGTGGCGGTGGGCTACAACACCCGACAGCTGCCGGTGCTGACCCTGTGGAAGAACACCGACACCCGGGCCCAGGGCTATGTGACCGGCATCGAACCCGGTACCAGCTATGCCTACAGCACCAAGTACCAGCGCCCGCTCGGGCTGGTCCCCAAGATCCAGCCGGGGGAGACCAAGACCTTCGATCTGACCTATCGCCTGCTGCAAAATGCCGACGAAGTGAAGCAGGCCCTGGCCCAGGTGGAGAAGATCCAGGGCGGTCGGGCCACCGAGCTGCGCGAGCAACCCCTGGTCAAGCTGCCATAAGGGAGAGACGCCCAGCAAAAAGCCGCTCCATGAGCGGCTTTTTCATATCAGGCCCGTCGATCAGACGTGGCTGTACATGGCTTCTATCTCGCGCTGGTACTTGGCCTCGATGATCTTGCGGCGCAGCTTCATGGTGGGGGTGATCTCCCCGAGCTCCATGGAGAAGGCGCTCGGCAGCAGGGTGAACTTCTTCACCTGCTCGAACTTGGCCAGCTCTTTTTGCAGATCCTGAATGCGGGCCTCGAAGAACTCCATCACCCGGGAGTGGCGCAGCAGCTCGGTCTTGCACTGGTACTGCAGGTTGATGGAGCGGGCGTACTCCTCCAGGGACTCGAAGCAGGGCACGATGAGCGCCGACACGAAGTGGCGGGCATCGGCGACGATGGCAATCTGCTCGATGAAGCGATCCTTGCCGAGGGTCCCCTCCACCAGTTGTGGCGCCACGTACTTGCCGTTGGAGGTCTTCATCAGCTCCTTCAAGCGCTCGGTGAAGTAGATGTTGCCCTCGCCATCCAGCTCGCCCGCATCGCCGGTGCGCAGGAAGCCATCCTCGGTCATCACCTCGGCGGTGGCCTCCGGCTTGTTGTAGTAGCCACGCATCACGGTGGGGGCGCGCACCAGCAGTTCGTTGTTCTCGCCGAGTTTCACCTCGATGCCGTTTAGCGCCGTGCCGATGGAGCCCAGCCTGAACTGGGTGTCTTCATAGCAGCAGACGGTGGCGGTGGTCTCGGTCATGCCGTAGCCGTACTTGAGGTTGAGCCCCATGGCCTGGAAGAAGAGATTCACCTCGTCCGCGAGACGGGCGCCCGCCACCGGCAGGAAGCGGGTGCGACCGCCGAAACGGGCGCGCAGTTTGCGAAACACCAGGCGCTCGGCAAGCCAGAGCTGGCCATAGAGCAGGGGAGAGGCGGACTTGCCCGCCTGACGGGTGGCGACCATCTGTTTGCCCACCCGGGTGGCCCAGCCGAACAGGGCGCGGCGCAGGCGCGGAGCCTGGGCGACCTTGGCCTGGATCATGGCGTAGGCCTTCTCGTAGAGGCGGGGCACGGCGCACATCACGGTGGGCTTCACCTCGCCGATGACATCCATCACCTTCTGCGGGTCGCGAATGTAGACGTTCTCGGCGCCGCAATAGAGCACGTAGTAGCTCCAGGCACGCTCGAACACATGGCTCAGCGGCAGCATGCAGAGGGAGACATCCTGCTCGCTGAGGTCGAGGCGAGCGTCATGCATCTCGAAGCAGGCGGCCATGTTGGCGAAATCGAGCATGACCCCCTTGGGTTCGCCCGTGGTGCCCGAGGTGTAGATGAGGGTCAGCAGGTCGTCCATGCGGTAGTGGCGCTCGCGCTCGCGCAGCACCTGCTCGCTGGGTTGGTGGTTGCCGGAGACGAGGAAGGCCTGGAAGTGGCTGGCCGAGGCGCAGCCGCGCAGATCGACGGTGCCGTCCAGGGCGACGATGTGGCTTATCTCGCCGCTGTCGATGAGGTGCAGCGCCTGATCGAACTGGGGCTGCTCCCCCACGAACAGCATCCTGATGCCGGCATCCTTGACGATGTAGCGTAGCTGATCGAGGGTGCTGGTGGGGTAGATGGGCACGCTGACGCCACGGGCGGCCAGGATGCCGAGGTCGGCCTGGGTCCACTCGGGCATGTTGCGGGCATAGATGCCGACCATCTCGCCGGACTGGTGGCCCGCCCGGATCAGTCCCTGGGCGCAATAATCCATGGCCTGACCCAGGGTTCGCCAGCCGATGGCGCGCCACTGGCCATCCTGCTGGACGCGCAGGGCGGCCTTGTTGCCAAGGCGGGCAATACGCTCACGCATCACTCTAACCAGATGAAACTGCGACATCTCACGCATCCTCAAGTAACAGTTGTGCGCCGCAGGGGCACCAAAATCGGGGCTGGAGTTTAAACTCTAACATTACAGCTTACAAGTGTGCGCCATTTGTCCTGGATCACAAAGTCGTCAACCAGATGAGAGTGAGGCATGATAGGGGGCAGGGATCGGATTCATTCAGGGAGTTGCACCATGAATATCGGGATCAAGAGCCTGTTCACCGGCGTGTTGCTGCTGTTGGCGGGGGCTGGCGCCCTCTGGTATCTGCTGGGGGGGGCGGGGGAGCAGGATAATCCCTGGCTGAGTGGCGCCGAGGGCTATGAGCAGGCGCAGCGGCTGGCGCTGAGGGAAGGATACCCCTTGCTCTACGTGATCGAGCGCGCCAAGTGCCGACGCTGCAAGGCGCTGAATACCAGGCTGTGGCGTGCCCCCGAGATGCAATCCGCCCTGGCGGGGCTGGTGAAGGTGCGACTCAACCCGGATGCGGGGGATGGCAGCGAGCACATTCTGCGCCGCTTCCCCCAGGTTGCGACGGCCCCTGGCATCTATGTCCAGCGACCGGGTGAGCCGCTTCGCCCCATCAAGATCGCGGTGGATATCGAACAGATCTGGATGCCCGGTGTCACCTATGGTCGCGGCTTCTTCATGCCCCTCTCGGGGGCGGCCTTCGAGGCGGTGCTGAGGGTCACCCTCAGCCTGGAGGATCCCGCCATCGACAACGCGCCCCTGCCCTGAGGGGCGACTGGGGAGTGGGATGAGGGTAGAAACGACAAGGGGGCTGCATGCCCCCTTGTCCGTTGTGGATGGCCTCCCGGCCCAAGTCGGGCGGCTACGGGATCAGCCGAAGTCGAACAGACGGGACATCAGCACGGCATCCTCCCTCTCCTGCCCGGTGCCATAGTAGTCGGCGCGGCGGCAATACTCGGCAAACCCCTCGCTCTCGTAGAGGTTGATGGCGGTGCGGTTGCCGGCCCGCACCTCCAGGAACCAGGCCTCGGCCTTGCCGGCCTTGCTGCGGGCCAGGTACTCCCTGAGCAGCGCCCGCCCCAGCCCTTTGCCCTGAAAATCGGGATGCACGCAGAGATTCATCAGGGAGCTGTCTCCCGCCACCAGATCCGAGATGTAGAAACCGGCCGGTCGTCCGTCCACCAGCATCAGGCCGTTGAGATAGCGCGGCCCGAAGCAGGAGAGCAGGTTGGCCTGGCTCCAGGGCTCCTGGTGGGCGGCCTGCTCGATGGGGTAGATGGCTTCGAAGTCCGATTCGAGCAGGGGGCGAAAGTGGGGCAAGAGGTCAGACATGGTCACTCCGGACGGGATTCAGGCTTGCGATGGACACCATGGCCGTGCCATGGTCGTGAGCATCAAGGGGTGTGGCGCTGCCGGCACTGCTGCCAGAGGGCGCGCTTGTGTGCCCCATCGGGCTTGAGCGGGCAGACCAAGGCATCGGGCCAGCGAGGGTCCGGCGCCGTCAGCCAGAGCAGGGGCGAAGTGGCCCCCGCGGGTAGGGAAGGCATCTCGGACAACAGGGAGACCTCGTCCGTGCCAAGGCCGAGCCAGCGGCAGATGTCCCCGAGCAGGGAGGGCGCGGGCAGCGTCTCTGCCAGCAGCCAGAGCTTGCCGGTCGGCAGAGGGGCAGTCTCCTGCGGGGCCAGCACCTCGTCGGCGGGCGTGTTTGCCGGCTGTGCGGCGCCGTCGGGGCTGGTGCCTCCCGCCAGGAGTCGGCCTCTTTGTTGCCAGAGGGGGATGCCCATGCGGGCCAGAATGCGCTGGCGCAGCGGGTCCAGCAGGGGATCTTGCATGGCGAAGGCTCACTCTTGATCTGCGTTGGGGTAAATAATGATGCGCAGAGTACACTCTCGCGGGATTTGCTGCACCCCGGACGTGCGCTTTTCGCCCTGTGGCGATGGCAAACGAGCGCCTCCCCGGGGCAGAGATGACAGACAATGAGAGTGGGGCGGGGCCAGAGGCCGGACCCCGTCACCACGGATGACCTATCAGCTTCGGAACTGTGCCTATGCCGCCTTTAGCCCAGAATACTGTTCGTGCCACCCCCATTCATGAGCGTCTGCCACGGCTCCTTTCCGCCCTTGGCGAGGGACTGTATGAGCGCCAGGATGCCCTGCGGCTCGGCCTGCTGGCGGCCCTGAGTGGCGAGAGCGTCTTTCTGCTGGGCCCCCCGGGCATCGCCAAGAGCCTGATCGCGCGGCGCCTCAAGCTGGCGTTTCAGGATGCCCGCCATTTCGAATACCTGATGACCCGTTTCAGTACGCCGGAGGAGGTGTTCGGCCCCCTCTCCATCCAGGCGCTCAAGGAGGATGGCAAGTACCTGCGGTTGACCAGCGGCTACCTGCCGGAGGCCGAGGTGGTCTTCCTCGACGAGATCTGGAAGGCGGGCCCCGCCATCCTCAACACCCTGCTCACCGCCATCAACGAGCGGCAGTTTCGCAACGGCGACAGCCAGCACCCCATTCCCATGCGGCTGCTGGTCACCGCCTCGAACGAGCTGCCTGCCCCGGACAGCGGGCTGGAGGCGCTCTACGACCGCATGCTGGTGCGGGTCTGGATGGACAGGGTGCAGGAGAAATCCAACTTCCAGGCCATGCTGGCGAGCGATGGCCAGTCCCATCAGAACCTGACCCCCTCGGTGCAGATTCGGGGGGAAGAGTACGACGCCTGGCAGGATGCCATCGAGCAGGTGCGCCTGCCGGACGCCTGTTTCGAACTCATCTACCAGCTACGCCAGCAGCTCGACAGTCAGCTCGGGCACGGCTGCTATGTCTCGGATCGGCGCTGGAAGAAGGCGGTGCGGCTCATCAAGGCGAGCGCCTTCTTCAATGGCCGCGACGAGGTGGCTCCCCTGGATCTGCTGCTGTTCAAGGATTGCCTCTGGCACGACGAGGCTTCCCGCACCGCGCTGCTGGAGATGATCGGCGAGTTTTCCCGCCTCTACGGCTACCAGCAACTGGCGCTGACCCGGGAGCTGCTCTCCCTGCGCGAGCAGTTCAAGCAGTTGCAGGGGGCGGTCGCCCTGCGCATCGGCTGCAAGGCGGTCAAGCGCAAGCAGTGGTTCGGCCGACGCGCCCGCGGCACCGAACTGCCGCTGGCCAACGCCAGGCCGTTCGGCAAGCTGGTGCACTTCCAGCTGCTCACCCCGGCGCCCCTGGATGGCAGTGATCCCGAACGCCTCACCGGCACCCTCACCTTCGATCGCACCTTGCTCTCTCACTGGCACCCCACCGGGGAGGCGCTGGTGGGCTGGCCCCTCGGCAACCCCAAGGAGGGGCACTACGAGCTGGTGCTGGACGAGCAGTTGCGGCTGCACGTGCTGGATATCCAGCGCCAGCCCGTGCCCCTGATGCTGGTGGAGCGCACCCCCATCCCCGAGGTGGTGATGGCCCCCTGGCTGTCGGCCCTGGACGACCTGACGGGCCAGGTGAACCGGGTGCTGCAAAATCTCAAGGGTCAGCGCAACCTGTTCGACCGTCACCAGCCTCACCTGTTCGTGGGGGACAACTGGTTGCGTCAGGTGGAGGACAGCTTCTTCGTGCTGAGCCGGGACCTGGAGCGGCTGGGGGCCGAGCTGCAGCAGTGGCGGGATCGTCTGCCTCTTCTCGATGCACAGGGGTGACGTCGCGTCTTACGTGGGATTGGTGAAATAAACAGGATGAAAAACATGTTTCGTCAGCATGATACTCCATCACATCTCAACGTCCGGGGTGGCCCATGCTAGAGATCGGCATGATGGACCTGGGGCTGCTCATGGGGGAGGGGGAGCTGGCGGGGGAGATGGCGCTGCTGCTTGCCTCCACCCCCAAGATCTCCGAGTTCCTCAAGCGCTCGCCCCTGCAGGGGAAGCTGCTCAGAAAGCGCATCCAGACCTGGAGCGAACAGCTTGGGGAGGAGATGCGTCACAAGCCTGTGCCGGTGGCCCTCGAGCGGGAATACCTGCTCTATCAGGCCCACCGGCAACTGCCCCTGCCGGAGCTGGTGGGGCGCCTGCCCGCCTTGCTGGAAGCCCTTGAGCAGCACAGCCCCTTCGCGGGGGATGCCCGCAGCCTGGTGCGCCAGATAGTGGCCCAGCCCACCGAGGGGCTGCGCCAGCTCTTCATCGAGAAGTGGCGCGCCAGCCTGGTGGGCAGCCTGTTGCAGTTGCAGCAGCAGATAGCGGAGGCGGAGCGGGAGAAGCAGCGCCAGGAGATAGAGGATCAACTGCTGGCCAACCGGACCCTGGCCGATGCCCTGGATCCGCACCAGATCTCCGCCGGGGGGCTCTGGGATCTGGCCCAGGGGAGCTGGCACAAGCGCAGCCTGGCGCTGGTGAAGCAGTACGCCCGCATGTTGCAGCAGGAGCCTTTGCTCGCGGAGATCGCCGCCCTGCTTGGGCGCAGCGAGCGGGAGCGGCGCAGCGAGGACAGGACGCTGCCTCCGGTGCCTGTGCACGAGCTGGAGGAGGTGCAAAGTGACGATGTGCCCGACGATCTGGTGGGGGTGCACCCGGCCAGCGATCTGATGCGCCTCCTGCCGAGCGAGGCGGTGATGCTGGCGCTGCCGGAGCTGGAGCTGGAGTTCTATCGCCGTTATCTGGAGCGGCGCCTGCTGAGCTACCAGTCGCGGGGCACCCTGCCGCGCCAGCGTCTGATGCTGCGCTCCCCCGAGCAGGGAGGGCAGGAGGTGCAGCCGCGGGGCCCCTTCATCGTCTGCGTCGATACGTCAGGTTCCATGGGGGGCTATCCGGAGGAGTGTGCCAAGGCGCTGTTTCTCGCCCTGCTCAAAGGGGCGATGGAGGAAAAGCGGGGCTGCTATCTGATGCTCTTCTCCACCGAGGTGGCGACCCTGGAGATCACCGCCGACACCGGGCTTGAGAAGGCGGAGCGCTTTCTCTCCATGAGTTTTCACGGGGGGACCGATCTGGTGCCCTGCCTAGAGCAGGCCCTGACCCAGCTCGAACAACCCGCCTTTGCCAAGGCCGACGTGCTGGTGATCTCCGACTTCATCGCCCAGAACCTGCCCCACCCCCTGCTCGAGCGGATGAACCGGCGACGGGCGCAGCAGACACGCTTCCATGCGGTCGCCATGTCCCGTCACGCCAAGGCGGCCATTTTGCGGGTGTTCGACAACAGCTGGCTGCTCGATTGCGGCCTGCGTGGACGCCTGCTGCGGCGCTGGCAGCGCCATTGAGGGCGCTCAGGCTCAGAGAGTGGGCCTGTGGTAGAGGCCCCGTTCGTTGACCTGCTCCTGATCCAGCAGCGGCTGACCGCTTGGCTGGGCAATGTAAAAACCCCGCTTGCCGCTGCGCTTGACCCTGTACATGGCCTGATCCGCCCGGGCCAGCGCCGCGCCGAAATCGTCCTGGGGCCGGATGGCCGCAATTCCCATGCTCAGTCCCACCGAGGCGTCCCCGTTGGGCAGCTCGAAGGGGGTGGCGATGGCATCGATGCACTGGCGGGCGAGGTGGCTGGTGCGGGGATCGTCGCACGCCCAGGGCAGCAGCAGCACGAACTCGTCCCCGCCGATGCGCCCCAGCCGTACCTCCTCGCCGCAGCAGTGGCGAAGGCGCTGGGCAAGGGAGACCAGCAGTTCGTCACCTGCCCGGTGGCCCAGGTTGTCGTTCACCAGCTTGAAGTCATCGAGATCGATGAAACAGATGGCCTGGTACTCCCCGGGAAAGTGGCGGTGCAGCGCGGTGCGGTTGAACAGGCCGGTGAGGGGATCCCGGTGGGCAAGCTGGGCGAGCTGCTGCTCGTACTCCTTCTCGTGGGTGATGTCGATGTGGGTGCCCATCACCCGGACGGGGTTGCCCTGATCATCCCGCTCCACCACCCGGCCCCGGTCCAGCACCCAGGTGGTCTTGCCATCCTTGGCGATCATGCGGTGCATCGCCTGATAAAACGGGCTCTTGCCCTCCAGATGGTCGAAGAAGGCCTGCAGCACCTGCTCCCTGTCCTCCGGGTGCAGGTGGGCGCGCCAGACGTCGAAGTGGGCCGACAGCTCCTTGGGCTGGTAACCGAGCATGGAGCCCCAGCGGCGGTTGAAGATGATGAGTTTGCCGGTGGGCACATGGTTCTGCCAGATGCACAGGCCGGTGCCGTCCATGGCGGCGTCCAGCTTCTCCCGCGCGTCATCCGCGATGCGTTTGAGACGCTCGTTCTCCAGCAACAACCTGTCGTAAGCCTCCCTCAGCTCCTCGTAGGTCATTCCTCATCCCTTCCCCTGTTCGAAAGCATATATAGTCGATGCACTCTCTCCTTCTGTAAAGAAGGGGATAGGGGAGGCTCTCGTTCGATATGAGGAGTTTTCTCACCCTCTGGCGGCTGTGCGCCCAGAGTCTGTGGGGATATGATGACAGCGGTGAGCGCGGCGTCCGGCCAGTGAAGAGGAGAAAATGTCCGCATGAAGATCCTGATGGGAGGTGGTCTGTTGCTGGGGGTTGCCCTGGCCCAGGCGGCGCCACTGGCCGGGCACGAGTTGCAGCTGGCGTTGCAGCAGCTGGAAGAGTCGGCGATGCCGGTGCAGGTGTTTCGCGAGCGCGTCGCCGCCCTGGTTGCCGGACAGGCACACTATCCGCCCGAGGTGCAGGGGCGTCTTGCCCGGCTGCAGTGCTGGGCCCTGCCGGGTGAACGGGACGAGGAGTTTCGCCGCGCGGTGGCGTTTGCCGAGCAGGGGCTGGCACAGGCCCGTGCCCGCAAGGACAGGGTCACCGAGGTGGGGTTGCTCGCCTGTCGCGGCTATCACCGGCAACTGCTCGGCAACATGGCCGGGGCCGGGGAGGATTACGACGCCGCCCTGACCCTGGCTCGCCGGCTCGGGGATGAGCGTCAGCGTGCCGACATCCTGAGCCTGAGGGGGGAGATGTACTCCTACCAGGGGGAGCTGGCGGAGGGGCTGATGGATCTCATCAATGCCCACCAGCGATACGAGGCGCTCGAGCTGGAGGCCAAGGGGCGCGAGGTGCTCGCCAATATTGCCAATGCCTATCGCAGGATGGGGCTCTATGAGCGGGCCGAGAGCTATTTCAAGGAGCTGGAGCACGACTACCGGCAGCTCGGGGTCGAGGAGTACCTGGTGGACATTCACAGCCAGCAGGGGCTCCTCTACATCGACACCGAAGAGTACGACAAGGCGCTGCCCCTGATGGCCGAAGCGGAGCGTTACTATATGGGATCAAACCAGGAAGGGGTCCTGGCCTGGAGCCGGATCGAGCTGGCCACCATCCTGCTTAAACAGGGCAAGCCGGACCAGGCCATGACCAAACTCGATCAGGCGGCAGCCTCCCTCCATCAGGGGGAGGGGGCGGACAGCGTCACCCTGGGCCACTGGCACCTCGTCATGGCCGACGTCCTCGAGGCCCTGAACCGACCCGGCGAGGCGCTGCGGCACCTGGACGAGGCCGAGCCCATCTTTACCCGGGAGCAGAACCTGCGCTTCCTCGCCCGGGTGCATGAGACACGGGCCCGGGTGCTGGAGCGTCAGGGGCACATCCAGTCGGCCCTCACCAGCCTCAAGACCTATGTCGAGACCCGCCAGGCCCTCGAGCTCAGATTGCGGGAATAGCGCTCCTTGCAGATGCGTTTCGAGTTCGATCTCGCCCGCAAGGAGCTGGAGAACCAGACCCTGAGATCCCGGCAGCAGTTGCAGGCGGAGAAACTCAAGCAGTTGCAGGAGCGGCGCTACTGGCAATACCTGGTGGTGGCCCTGCTGCTGGTGGTGATGGGTACCCTGGTGGTGCACCAGCGCGGGCGCACCCGCAAGATGCAGCGTCTCGCCATGACGGACGAACTGACCGGCATCCACAACCGGCGCCAGATCCAGGCCAAGGGGCGCAAATGGTTCACCCAGGCCCGGGAGGAGGGCAACCCCCTGTGCGTGCTGCTGCTGGATGTGGATCACTTCAAGAAGGTGAACGACCAGCTGGGCCACCACGTGGGTGACAGTGTGCTCACCGCCGTGGCCCAGTGCATCGAGGAGCAGTTGCGCAGCCTCGACAGGGTGGGGCGCAACGGCGGCGAGGAGTTTCTGGTGCTGCTGCCGGATACCCTCCTGAACGAGGCCGTCGAGGTGGCGGAGCGGATCCGCCTCGCCGTCGCCCGTCTCGAGATTGAGGGGGTGCCTGCGGATCACCCCATCCGCATCAGCATCGGCTGCGCCCAGTACAAACCCGAGGATGACAAC
This sequence comes from Aeromonas sp. ASNIH8, assembly GCF_002919855.1. Lineage (NCBI taxonomy): Bacteria > Pseudomonadati > Pseudomonadota > Gammaproteobacteria > Aeromonadales > Aeromonadaceae > Aeromonas > Aeromonas sp. ASNIH8. The sequence continues at coordinate 44,879 of NZ_PQLN01000020.1, forward strand.
CTGGGCGAGCTGGTACGCCGGGCCGACGAGGCCATGTACGAGGCCAAGCTGGCGGGGCGCAACCGGGTGATGACGGCCCGGTGAGGCCGACCCCGGGCCCCCGTGATAGCGGGCTGGGTATTTTTCACTCGCGCGGGTATAATGCCGCGCAATTTTGCTTTGATCCGGGGCCAGACCCATGTAATGCAACGCGCTTCTCCTGTCTCCACCGGCGGTCACTGACCCGCCCGCGTGGTGTCGTTGTCTGCATGGGCGCCCTGATTCCAAGGTGCTGTCCCGCATTTTTCCCACGGTGGCTCCAGGCCGCCGCTCAATAGAAGAACGTCGAATTATGTCAGCTGAATTTCTGAGTGAAGTCTCCAAGAGACGCACTTTTGCGATCATCTCGCACCCGGATGCGGGTAAAACCACCATCACCGAAAAGGTCCTGCTGTTCGGACAGGCCATTCAGCGCGCCGGTACCGTCAAGGGCCGTGGCTCGGGCCAGCACGCCAAATCCGACTGGATGGAGATGGAGAAGCAGCGCGGTATCTCCATCACCACTTCCGTGATGCAGTTCCCCTACGCCGACTGCCTGGTCAACCTACTCGACACCCCGGGTCACGAGGACTTCTCCGAAGATACCTACCGTACCCTCACGGCGGTCGACTGCTGCCTGATGGTCATCGACGCCGCCAAGGGTGTGGAAGACCGGACCCGCAAGCTGATGGAAGTGACCCGGCTGCGCGACACCCCCATCCTCACCTTCATGAACAAGCTGGACCGCGAAGTGCGCGACCCGATGGAGGTCATGGACGAGGTGGAGCGCGAGCTCAACATCATGTGCGCCCCCATCACCTGGCCTATCGGCTGTGGCAAATCCTTCAAGGGTGTCTATCACCTCTACAAGGACGAGACCTACCTGTATCAGAGCGGTCAGGGCCACACCATCCAGGAGAAGCGGGTGGTCAAGGGGTTGAACAACCCCGAGCTGGATGCCGCCATCGGCGAAGATCTGGCGGCCCAATTGCGTGGCGAGCTGGAGCTGGTGCAGGGCGCCTCTCCCGAGTTCGATCACGACGCCTTCATCGCCGGCGAGATGACCCCGGTCTTCTTCGGGACCGCCCTCGGCAACTTCGGTGTCGACCACATGCTGGACGGCCTGACCGACTGGGCGCCAGCCCCCATGCCGCGCAAGGCCGAGAGCCGCGAAGTGGTGGCCACCGAGGAGAAGTTCTCCGGTTTCGTGTTCAAGATCCAGGCGAACATGGACCCGAAACACCGCGACCGTATCGCCTTTATGCGTATCGTGTCAGGTACTTACAGCAAGGGCATGAAGATGCGCCACGTGCGCATCGGCAAGGACGTGAACATCTCCGACGCCGTCACCTTCATGGCCGGTGACCGCGAACAGGCGGTCGAGGCCTGTGCCGGCGACATCATCGGTCTGCACAACCACGGCACCATCCAGATCGGCGACACCTTCACCCAGGGTGAAGATCTCAAGTTCACCGGTATCCCGAACTTCGCGCCGGAACTGTTCCGCCGCATCCGCCTGCGTGACCCCCTCAAGCAGAAGCAACTGCTCAAGGGGCTGGTGCAGCTCTCCGAAGAGGGGGCGGTGCAGGTGTTCCGTCCGCTCATCAGCAACGACCTCATCGTCGGTGCGGTCGGTGTGCTGCAGTTCGACGTGGTGGTTTCTCGTCTGAAGAGCGAGTACAACGTCGAGGCCATCTACGAGGCGGTCAACGTCGCCACCGCCCGCTGGGTGGAAGGGACCGACGTCAAGAAGTTCGAGGAGTTCAAGCGCAAGAACGAGGTCAACCTGGCCCTCGATGGCGGTGACAACCTCACCTACATCGCGCCGACCATGGTCAACCTGCGCCTGGCCCAGGAGCGTCACCCGGACGTTCACTTCCGCCAGACCCGCGAACACTGATCACCCCGCCCGCGCCCAGCGGGTGGCTGATGACCAGAGAGACCCCGCTTCGGCGGGGTTTTTTTGTTATGAGGCGTTTCATTGGAAGGGGCGGCGATCCCCATCCGGGGCTTGATTGGTGAATAAAAATCAAGGATAAGTGATTTAAATTTCATTCATGGAGAGAAACATGTCCGTCACCCAACCCGTAGAGGCGCAGTTTGCCGCCTACAATGCCCACGACCTCGACGCCTTCGTGGCCTGCTTTGCCCCGGATTTCAAAGGCTATCGCATGCCGACCGAGACGCCGAGCACAGTCGGCAAGGGGGCGCTGCGGGCCTTCTATGCACAGCACAGATTCAACAACCCGCTGCTCAAGGCCGAGCTGCTGTCACGCACTGTCTTGGGCAACAAGGTGTTTGATCACGAGCTGATCCACGGCCTCTCCCTCGAGCCCATCGAGAGCGTGGCGGTGTTCGAGGTGAAGAAGGGTCTTATCCAGACCGCCTGGTTCTATTTCCCTTCCTGAGCGCCGCGACACGGGCCTGCCGGCGACAAAGCTGGTATAAGAGAAAGTTCCCTGCGGGCATCCCCTGGTCTGCCCGCGTCTGGACAATAACAAGGAGTACACCATGCTTGGACGCATCACCCACCTCTTCCCGCTTTGGGCCCTGCTGTTTTCCCTGCTGGCCTACTGGCAGCCCGAGCCCTTCGTCGGCCTCAAGGGCCAGATAGTGCCGCTGCTGACCATCATCATGCTGGCCATGGGGCTGACCCTCAAACCCCAGAACTTCCTCGACGTGGTGCGCAACAAGAAGGCCATCGGCCTCGGGCTGGTATTGCAGTTCAGCGTGATGCCGCTGGCCGCTCTGCTGGTCAGCCTGTTGCTGGGCTTTGATGCCGAGTTGACCGTGGGCATGGTGCTGGTGGGCAGCGTCGCCGGTGGCACCTCTTCCAACGTGATGTGCTATCTGGCCAAGGGCGATGTGGCTCTCTCCATCACCATGACAGCTCTCTCCACCCTGCTCGGGGTCTTCGTCACCCCCCTGCTGGTGCAGCTGCTGGCTGGCAAGAGCGTCGACGTGCCGGTGCTGGACATGCTGCTGAGCCTGGTGAAGATAGTGCTGATCCCCGTGGTGTTCGGGGTGGTTGCCAATGTCTTCCTCCACTCCCTGACGGCACGTATCGAGCCCGTGCTGCCGCTCGTCTCCATGACCGCCATCGTCATGATCATCGCCATCGTGGTCGCCCTCAACGCAGGGCAGTTCGCCAGCATCGGCCCCATCGTGGCGCTGGCGGTGATCCTGCACAACGGCATCGGCATTGCGGCGGGCTACTGGGTCAGTCGCTGGCTGGGCTTTGAGGAGCGGATCTGCCGCACCGTGGCCTTCGAAGTGGGGTTGCAGAATTCTGGCCTCGCCACGGCGCTGGCCATGAAGTTCTTCACTCCCGCCTCGGCCATGGCTGGTACCCTCTTCTCGGTCTGGCACAACCTGTCCGGCTCGCTGCTGGCCGGGGTCTGGGCCAAGCGGCCGCTTTCCCGGCCTGCTGGTACCCTGGAGCAGCGCGCTGGCTGATCAGGGGGCGACAGATGAAACAACAAGGGGCCATGGGCCCCTTGTTGTTGTTTGAGCTAGTCGAGCGCCAGCACCATGCAGATCTCGCAGGCGTCGTGGCCCGTGCAGCCAAGGGGCCCCGGCAGGTGTTCGAAGCCCAGGGATTCATAGAGGGCTGTGGCTTCCCGCAGCACGGCGGTGGTCTCCAGATAGCAGCGCTGGTAACCCAGGGCGCGAGCCTCGGCCAGCGCCTGCAAGACCAGCCGCCGTCCCAGGCCCAGCCCCCGCAGGGCGGGCAGGAAGTACATCTTCTGCAGCTCGCACACATCCGGTGCCCCCGCCAGCGGCGCTATGCCGCCCCCGCCAAGAATGGTGCCGTCCGGCCCCTCAATCACCCAGTAGCGGCTGCGTTCCCCCTGATAGGTCTCGTGGAGAAAATCGAGGTTGGGATCCGCCACCCCGTACCCCTTGTCGGCGGTGAGGCCGTATTCGGCGGAGACGGCGCGCACCACGGCGGCGATCCGGGGATTGTCGGCCGGGGTGATGGGGCGGATGACGAAGCCCTGCTGGCGGCGGGCGCGGGAGAGGGCGCTGCGATAGAGCCGCATGCCCTCCCAGATCTGCTCGCACTCGGCGGGGGAGAGTTGGGCCAGGGCCCCCGCCATGGTCTCGTCCATCTGCCGGTGCAGCTCCTCAAGCTGTGCCTTGCCCGGCTCGGTGAGGCTCGCCTCCTTGCTGCGCCCGTCAGAGGGGTGGGGTTGCCAGGCGATCAGCTCCCGCTCGGCGAGGCGGGCCAGGGGGCGGCTGGCGTTGGATTTGTCGATGCGAAGGCGCTCGGCAAGCTGCTGGTTGGTGGCGGGACCGTTCTCCAGCTCGATGAGCAGGTGGGCCTCCAGTGGGCTCAGGGCCAGCGAGCCGCACTGCTGGGAGAGCATGCCGAGTTCGCGTACCAGTTCCCTCGACAGGGCGCGCAGGGGGCGGGGATCCATGGGGTTGTCTCCTTGTGATGGTATTTGGTTGTTGTGCGCAACCAATACCATCATTTGGTTGTTGATGACAACTATTTGCGTGAAAAAGGGCGAAAGGCAGGTAGAAAAAAGGGCCCGGGAGAGGGCCCAAACATTGGAAACCCGCGCAGGGGCGCGGATCCCATCCTTGGTCAGGCAAGGCGCCGGCGAGGGTTAGACCAGCTCCGCCAGCATGGTGTCGGCATAGGGCACCAGGGCGTCGCCCTGTTTCACCTTGGCGAGGTAGTCCGGGTTGGCGATGAGGGGGCGACCGATGGCGACGAGGTCGAAGCGGTCCGCCTCGATGGCCTCGAGCGCGGTCTCTGCGTTGTAGTTGCCCACTCCCACCAGGTGGCCGTCGTAGCGGGCACGCAGGTAGTCGGAGGCGCGGCCGTCCAGGTAGTCGAAGGTGAGGCTGTCATCGAAGATGCCCAGGTGCAGATAGGCCAGATTGCGCTGGTTCAGCTCGGCCAGCAGGTGGTCGAACACGGCGCGATCCCGGGCATCCCCTTCCAGGTGCACATAGGCGCCGGGGGAGAGACGAAGGCCGGTGCGATCCCCGCCAATGCGGGCGGCGATGGCATCCACCACCTCGAGGGCGAAGCGGCTCATGTTCTCGGGGCTGCCGCCGTAGTTGTCGGTGCGCAGGTTGCTGGCGTGGTGCAGGAACTGATCGATGAGGTAGCCGTTGGCACCGTGGATCTCCACCCCGTCAAAGCCCGCCTCGATGGCGTTGGCGGCGGCCTGGGCGTAATCCTCGACCAGCTGGGCGATTTCGCTCCCGGTCAGGGCGCGCGGCACTTGATAGACCAGCTCGCGCATGCGCGGTACCGTGCCCTCATGGGCGATGGCGGAGGGGGCCAGCACTTCGGCGTGGTGGAAGAAGGGGTGGGAGAGACGGCCCACGTGCCACAGCTGGGCGAAGATCTTGCCACCGTTGGCATGCACGGCGCTGGTCACTTTCTTCCAGCCGGCGATCTGTTCGGCGCTGTAGAGCCCCGGGGTATTGGGGTAGCCCTGCCCGTCCGGACGGATGATGGTGGCTTCGGAGATGATGAGGCCGATGTCGGCGCGGCGGCCGTAGTAGGCGGCCATCTGTTCGGTGGGCACCAGACCCGGGCCCGCCATGCAGCGGGTGAGGGGGGCCATCATGAAACGGTTCGCGAGGGTGAGGGTGTCGTTGAGGCGATAGGGCTGAAACAGGGTATTCATGATCGTCTGTCCTGAGGGAGTGATTCTTGAACGGGCATTCAAGACGTTTTTTGGTTTGTGTGCAAGTATTTTTTGAGCAAGCATTCAACATGGATTGACGGGGGAGGCTGGGGTAAACTTGCCGCCCTGTTTTTTCCGTCCCGCGGGACCTTGCCACCGGAGACCCCATGCGCAGCGCCGAATACGATCGGGATGCCGTCTTGCGAAACGCCATGGAAGCCTTTCGCGCCAAAGGCTATGCCAAGACCACCATGCAGGAGCTGGTGGCCGCAACCGGCCTGCACCCGGGCAGCCTCTATGCCGCCTTTGGCAACAAGCGCGGCCTGCTGCTGGCGGCGGTCGATCACTATGTGGCAGAGAAGGGAGCCCTGCGCCGCCGCTGCCTGGCACAGCCCAGCCCGCTGGCGGGGCTGCACACCTACCTCGAGCAGGTGGTGGACGATGCCCTGCAGGGCTCCTGCCTGCTGACCCGCACCCTGATGGAGCTGGCGGAGCAGGACGAGGAGCTGCACCTTCGCTTCAAGGCCATCTACGGCGAGCTGGAACAGGATCTGGCCGGGCAGCTGGCCCTGGCAAAGGCGCAGGGGGAGCTGGCAAAAGAGGGGGACATCCCCACCCTGACAGCCTTCTTGCAGGTCCATATCCAGGGACTGGTCACCTTCGCCCAGTGCCACCCCGACCGCCCTCTGCTGGCCGGTGTCGTTGCCCGGATGATGAGCGCCCTGCGGGCGTGATGGCGAAGATGTAAACAACAAAGGCTCCCGCGGGAGCCTTTGTTGTTGCTGGGAACTCCTCTCGCAGCAGGGATTTTGCCCCCTTCTCCCGCTCATTTACAAAAGAATGGGAGGAGGGTTGGGGATGAGGGGGAGGAACTGCCAGTCGCAGCCGCTTAGCCCGGATTCACCAGATCCTTCATCAAGGCCTTCAACCAGATCAAGGCCGGTTGCTGGGCGTGGACCGGGTGCCAGACGCAGTTGAGGTGATAGTCCGGCACGTCGTCGGGCAGGGGCAGGCTTTTCAGCGGCCAGTGGCTGGCGAGCAGCTCGGCCACCATGCTGGGCAGTACCAAGAGGTGGTCGCTCTGGCTCACGATGGCGGCGGCGGACATATAGCTCTGGCTGTTGACCGAGATGGTGCGGCTATGGCCCAGGCTCTGCAAATAGCGGTCGAGGCTCGCCTCCGAGGTGCCGAGCGGCGAGTGGAACACATGGGGCATCTCGATTAGCTGGTCGAGGGTGATGCGCTCCTCCTCCAGCTCCAGGGTGGCGCGCACCAGCCCGGCCAGGGGTTCGGTGAGCCAGGTCTCCTTGCCCAGATACCCCGGCACCTGCATGTACTCGTCAAACCCCAGCACGAGATCTATCTCGCCGCTCGCCAGCTCGGCTTCGGGCAGGGTATCGCGCAGGATGCGGATCTCGATGGTGACGCCGGGGGCCAGCTTCCTGAGGCGCTGGATAAGGGGAGGGATCAGCACGCATTCCACGTAATCCGTGGTGCAGAGCACGAAGCGGCGCTTCGACTGACGCGGCGCGAACTCGTCCTCCTCCCAGAGTTGCTGCTCCAGCAGCCGCAGCGCCTGCTGCACCCCCAGATGCAGGCGCTGGGCCCGGGGAGTCGGCAACATCCCCTGGGGCGTGCGCACCAGCAGCGGGTCGCCGAGAAAGGCCCGCAACCGGCCGAGGGAGTGGCTCATGGCGGGCTGGCTGATAAAGAGCGATTCGGCGGCGCGGGTCACGCTCCCTTGCGTCATCAGGGCGTCAAAGGCGAGCAGCAGATTGAGGTCGAGCTGGTGCAGTTTCATGGGGGGATTATTCGCCGTGTTTATGGGACAATTAATCCTATTCATTTGATGGATGGGCGCGCAACTTCTTACACTGCGACCCACTCTTATTTTTTTCAGGGGTCCCAGGCAAATCGGGGGCCTCAATCCATGCAAGGAGCCTTGCGATGAGCATCAAGACCATGAATTCCACGCCGGCCGCCGACGGCTTCACCATGCCCGCCGAGTGGGCTCACCAGCAAGCCGTCTGGATGATCTGGCCGTTCCGCCCGGACAACTGGCGGGAAGCCGGTCGCTTCGCCCAGACCACCTTCGCCAAGGTGGCGGATGCCATCGGTGGCGCGACGCCGGTCTTTATGGGGGTGCCGGCCCAGTTTATGGAGCAGGCCCGTGGCATCATGCCCGCCCACGTTACCCTGGTGGAGATGGCCAGCGATGACTGCTGGGCCCGCGACACAGGTCCCACCATCGTCACCAACGCCGCAGGCGAGTGCCGTGGGGTGGATTGGGGCTTCAACGCCTGGGGCGGTCACAAGGGTGGTCTCTACTACCCGTGGAACCAGGATGAAGAGGTCGCTGCCCGGATGCTGGAGCAGCACGGCATGGATCGTTACGACGCGCCGCTCATTCTGGAAGGGGGCTCCATCCATGTGGATGGCGAAGGCACCTGCCTGACCACCGCCGAGTGCCTGCTCAACGAAAACCGCAACCCGCACCTGACCAAAGAGCAGATCGAAGCTCACCTGCGCGACTATCTGGGTGTGAAGAGCTTTATCTGGCTGGACGAAGGGGTCTACATGGACGAGACCGACGGCCACATCGACAACATGTGCTGCTTCGTGCGCCCGGGTGAAGTGGCTCTGCACTGGACCGACGACCAGAACGATCCCCAGTACGCCCGCTCCCTGGCCGCCCTCAAGGTGCTGGAAGCGGCGGTCGATGCCAAGGGTCGCAAGCTGAAAGTGTGGAAGCTGCCCCAGCCGGGCCCGCTGTTCTGCACTGAAGAGGAGTCTGCCGGCGTCGAGAGCGGCAGCGGTGTGCCGCGCGAGGCAGAAGGCCGTCTGGCCGGTTCCTACGTGAACTTCCTCATCACCAACGATCGCATCGTCTATCCGCTGCTGGATGCCGCCACCGACGGCGAAGCCCAGCGCATTCTGGAAGAGATCTTCCCGGAGCATAAGGTCGTCGGCGTACCGGCCCGGGAGATCCTGCTGGGCGGTGGCAATATCCACTGCATTACTCAGCAAATTCCTTCTGGCAAGTAAGAACCTGTTCCAAGCCAGCCGAGGTTGGTATTCAAAACCCCACTCAGTGGGGTTTTATCTCTTGATAATGTGATGGTCGCAGGCGCCGATGCGGCGATCATCATGACAAACAGTCACCCTTCTGCAGGAGATCCCCAATGATCGAAGTGACCGAGGTTTCCATTGCCGAGCTGCGTGCCGCGCTCGAATCCGGCCGCACCACTGCGGTCGAACTGGTCGAGGCCTATCAGGCGCGGATCAAAGCCTATGACGGCCCCGAGACACCAACCCGCCTCAACGCCGTCGTGGTGCCCAACCCCGATGCCCTGAAAGAGGCGCAAGCGTCCGATGCGCGCCGTGCCCGTGGCGAAACCCTGGGGCCGCTCGACGGCATCCCCTACACCGCCAAGGACAGCTACCTGGTCAAGGGGCTGACCGCCGCCTCCGGCAGCCCGGCCTTCAAGGATCTGGTGGCGCAGCGCGACGCGTTTACCGTGGAGCGGCTGCGCGCCGCCGGTGCCATCTGCCTGGGCAAGACCAATATGCCGCCCATGGCCAATGGCGGCATGCAGCGCGGCGTCTATGGCCGCGCCGAGAGCCCCTACAACGCCGACTACCTGACCGCGCCCTTTGCCTCCGGCTCCTCCAACGGTGCCGGTACTGCCACCGCCGCGAGCTTCGCCGCCTTTGGTCTGGCGGAAGAGACTTGGTCGAGCGGCCGGGGTCCTGCGTCCAACAACGGCCTGTGCGCCTACACCCCGTCCCGTGGCGTGATTTCTGTGCGTGGCAACTGGCCCCTGACCCCGACCATGGACGTCGTCGTGCCCTATGCCCGCACCATGGCAGACCTCTTGGAAGTGCTGGATGTGGTAGTGGCCGACGATGCCGAGACTCGTGGTGACCTGTGGCGGATGCAGCCCTGGGTCAAGATCCCCAAGGCCTCCGAGGTGCGTCCGGCTTCCTATCTGGATCTGGCCGCCAAGGCCGATGCCCTCAAGGGCAAGCGCCTCGGCGTGCCGCGCATGTTTATCAACAAGGATGAACTGGCGGGCACCAGCGACAATCCCGGTATCGGCGGCCCGACCGGTCAGCGCATCCATACCCGCGAGGCCGTGATTGCCCTCTGGGAAGAGGCCCGCAAGGCGCTGGAAGCCGCGGGCGCCGAAGTCATCGAGGTGGACTTCCCGCTGGTCTCCAACTGCGAAGGGGACAGACCCGGCGCGCCGACCGTGTTCAATCGCGGCATCGTGAGCCCGGAGTTTCTCAACGACGAGCTGTGGGAGCTCTCCGGCTGGGCGTTCGACGACTTCCTGCGCGCCAACGGCGATCCCAAACTCAACAAGCTTGCGGATGTCGACGGGCCCCAAATCTTCCCCCACGATCCGGGTACCCTGCCGAACCGCGAGGGGGATCTGGCGGCGGGCATGGACGAGTACGTCAAGATGGCCAAGCGCGGTCTCAAGCGTTTCGACGAGATTGCTTCGGTGCCGGACGGCCTGCGCGGTCTGGAGCAGACCCGCAAGCTGGACTTGGAAGAGTGGATGGACGGGCTCAAGCTCGACGCCGTGCTGTTCCCCACCGTCGCCGACGTCGCCCCGGCCGACGCGGACGTGAATCCGGCCTCCGCCGATATCGCCTGGAGCAACGGCATCTGGGTCGCCAACGGCAACCTCGCCATTCGCCACCTCGGCGTGCCGACCGTCACCGTCCCCATGGGCGTCATGGCCGATATCGGTATGCCGGTGGGCCTGACCTTCGCCGGTCGCGCCTATGACGACAACAATCTGCTGCGCGTCGCCTCGGCCTTCGAGTCCACCGGCAGCAAGCGCCAGGTGCCGCCACGCACGCCGCCGTTGGGGTGATTGCTGTTGTGAGTTAAATATCTCGGGTTCTTTCTGAGAGAATAAAAAAACCACCCGTTATGCGGGTGGTTTTTTATTTTTAGTGCAGGGAGAGTTAAAAACTGACAGTGCTTTAGGGAAGGTGCGAACAAGTCCCTGATATGAGATCATGTTTGTCATCTGGAGCCATGAAAAAGGGTTCATCATGAGTCATCAACTTACCTTCGCCGACAGTGAATTCAGCAGTAAGCGCCGTCAGACTAGAAAAGAGATTTTCTTGTCCCGCATGGAGCAGATTCTGCCATGGCAAAACATGGTGGAAGTCATCGAGCCGTTTTATCCCAAGGCTGGTAATGGCCGGCGACCTTATCCGCTGGAAACCATGCTACGCATTCACTGCATGCAGCATTGGTACAACCTGAGCG
>NZ_PQLN01000200.1:0-2042 GCF_002919855.1 Aeromonas sp. ASNIH8
GGGGGTTGCTGGGCGAGCGTGAGGGGCAGCCTTATCTCGAGGCGGGTGCCTTCGCCGACCTGACTGTGAACGGCTATCTCCCCCCCCATCATCTGACACAGGATGCGGGCGATATTGAGGCCCAGCCCGCTGCCGGGGAACTGGCCCTGGCCGTGGGCGCGATAGAAGGGGGTGAAGAGCCTGGGCAGCTTGTCCGCGGGAATGCCGGCTCCGGTGTCGGTGATGATGAGGTGCAGCACAGGAGGCTGCTCGCCCCCGGTCAGGGTGGCGGTGATGGCGACCCGGCCCTGCTCGGTGAACTTGATGGCGTTGCCGATGAGATTGAAGAGGATCTGGCGCAGGCGAAGGGGATCGATCAGCACCCTCGGCATGGGGGTGTCAGGCAGCCTGACCTCATAGATCAGTCCCTTCTGCTCGGCCATGCCCGCAAAGACCCGGGTGACGGACGAGAGCAGGGGGGCGAGATCGCAGGGGGTGGGCGTCAGGGTCATCTGGCCCGCCTCTATGGAGGCGATATCCAGGCTGTCCCCCAGCAGATCCAGCAGGCCGTTGGCGGAGTCGGCGGCGATGCGCAGCAGCTCGCCGCTGTGACGGCTGAGAGCGGGATCCTCGGTGGCCAGCTCCAGCATGCCGAGGATGGCGTTCATGGGGGTGCGGATCTCGTGGCTCATGGTGGCGAGGAAGTCGCTCTTGGCTCGGCTGGCGCTGTCGGCCTGCTGTTTGGCCTCGCGCAGCGCCTCTTCCAGCCGTTTGCGGTCCGTGATGTCTATCCAGCCGTCGATCACCCCGCTGATGGCCCCCTCCCCGTCGAAATAGGGCACCATCCAGTGATAGATGTCGCTCTGGGTGCCTCTGTGATGGAAGAGGCGATCCGCAAAGATGGGCTGCCCCTCCTGCAATACCCTGGCAAAGTCCTGCTCCAGCACGGCGATGCTGCCTGCATCGAGCACCCCTGACAGCCCCGGGCGAAGGGCTGACCCAGGATGGCCTTTGGCTCGGCGCCGAGCTGGGTCAGGTATTTGCTGTTGCACAGCAATACCTTGCCGCTCTTGTCCCGCACGACGATGGGGTGGGGCAGGCTCTCCCCCAGCGCCCGGATGAACCTGACATGGGCCTCCAGTTGCTGGCGGGACGCCTGCTCGGCGCTGGCCATCCGCTTGAACATGCGGTTGCGATAGAGCAGCACCAGCGCCAGGGTGAGGAGCCCCACGAACACCAGGTAGACGATGTGGGCGTGGCGATCCATGAAGCCGGGCACCGGCAGTTTGCGGTTGCGCCACTCGTAACTCATCATGGCGAGCTCGTTGGGGGGGATGGCGAGGATGGTCTTGTCGAGGATCCCCATCAGCATCCCCTGTCCGGGCAGGCTGGCAAACCCCATCCGGATCGGCTCGTCATCGGCGGGGCCGGCGATGCGCAGGGGGCTCTGGGGATCATTGTCCAGTGCATGGCGGGCAAAATAGAGGGGCACGATGGCGGCATCCACCCGTCCCTGGGCGAGCACCTCCATCGCTTCTGCTGCACTCTCCACCTGGGTGATGCGGCTGCCCTCCAGTCTCTGTGCGAGGGGCACATGGCGCGTCATCGCCACCGTCTTGCCCGCCAGACGCCGGATGGTGTCGATCCCTTGTTCCTCCTGGCGGGTGAGGATCACATAGATGTTGTCGGTGGCGTAGGGCACCGAGCTGCGCAGCCCGTAGTGTTCGGCCACCTGCTGGGAGATGGCGCCGATGAGGTCGATGGCGCCTGACTGCATGGCTTTTGCCAGCTGGCGCTCGGAGTCTGCCCGCACGAACTCGAAGGTGAGGCCTGTGCGTGTGCGGATCTTGTCCAGCATGTCCACCGTCATGCCGACCAGCTGGCCGTCATGATCCAGGGCGCCATAGGGGTAGAGGTTGTCCATCAGCCACACCCTCAGGGCTGACGCATCAGTGTTTATACTTTGAACAACCCCATACATTCGAACAAATATTGTTCATTCAGACAGCAGAGCCTGCGCTTGTTGGCCATGCTTAGATTACGTGATTTGTTTTGCTTCAGCA
>NZ_PQLN01000201.1:0-1993 GCF_002919855.1 Aeromonas sp. ASNIH8
GCCATCCCCACGACGAGCCACAAGACCATATCAGAAGGTAAGCGGCGTCGGCGGATAGTGGCCTTTTCAGACAAGGCGGCAGCGGCAGTAATCCATTCGTCGGGAATATGGTCGGCAAAAATGGCCAGCCGAGCCAGCATGTCGCCAGATGCCTCAACAACATCGTTCAGATCGTTTGCAATAGACATAAAAAATCCGGAACCAGTGATTGGTTCCGGATTGTCCTACAGCAGAAGGATCGGTCAATGGATCCTTAACTGATCAGCATTGCCGCAATTGCGGGGCTTTTTAATGGGCAACACATGCCCATGGCAGGGATTAGGCGGGGCGCCTGCCCAGCCGCCGCACATCCTGGCGGGCGGCGGCCCCGGCCTGGCTGATCCAGCGCTGGCGGGCCCCCTCATCCGAGGTGTGGACGGGCCCCAGATGCTGGCGGTGGGTCAGCCGGATGCCGCACAGCCCCAGCACCGGCTTGTCCAGGGTGCGATCCAGGGGGGCACCCTGCCACCAGCGGTAATACCAGGGGGGGCTGTCCATGGTGAGCAGCAGGCGCGCCGTCTTGCCGGCGAGCAACTGCTCCGGGTGCGCCTTCCCCGGCTGGTAGCGAAAGGCGAAACCCGGCAGCAGGGTGCGATCCAGCAGTCCCTTGAGCCGGGCTGGCAGGTGGCCCCACCAGATGGGGGCGACGATCACCAGATGCTGGGCCTGCACCAGACTCTGCTGCACCGCCTGCAGATCGGGCTCGAGGGGCTGCACCTCGTCATAGCCATGGTGAAGATCCGGCGCGAAGGCGAGCTCCCCCACGTGATGCAGGGTGACGCGCGCGCCCCTTTGCTCGGCGTTGCGGGCATACTCCCGGGCGAGGGCGTGGCAGAGGCTGTCGGGTTTGGGGTTGCCGTTGAGAACAAGCAGGTTGGGGGTCATGGTATGGCTCCTTGAAGTGAGCCCCCATTACACCCCTTGTCCCATGGGACAGAGTCAAGCCACCTTTTGCCCCCGATCCGCGGCGGCGGGATGATCCCGCCCGTCGGGGGATTGCCGGACCGGGGCGCCATAGCGGCAGGGGTGCTGCGCCAGCAGCGTGGCGCACTGGCTCAAGCCCTGATGCTGGCGTTGCAGCCTGGCGACCTCCGCCTCGATCTGCGCCAGCTTGTCCGCGATAAGCTGCTCCACCCTTTGCCAGGGGAAGTGGTCGAGGCTGGTGACGCCCGCGAGCAGGGGAACCAGCTCCCCGAGCTTGCAGCCAAGCCGCTGGGCCTCGCGGATAAAGCCGACCCACTCCAGATCCTCGGCCCGGTAGACGCGATACTTGCCGTGCCGCCTGGGCTCGGGCAGCAGCCCGAGCTGCTCGTAGAGGCGGACCGCCTTTGGGGTGGTGCCCGCCAGCCGGGCAAATTCGCCGATATACATGGTGCTGCTCGCAAAGGTTGTTCGAGTAGGGGCTCACTATAGGCCAGTGGCAGGGGGGATTGAATCCCCGAGGGGGAGAAGAGAGTTACATTGACAGGGGATGACTGACAGAGGACACCCACCTTGTCAGGTAAGTCTGCTTGTATGGAGATGGTATTCACCTGACAGTTGCCCACAAAAGGGAGTGGTCATACGGCTTCAAACCGGATAACAAAACGGTACCCCTACCGTGTTATCCGGAGTCACCGTATGACCACCAACGAGAAAGTAGCACGTCGTAAACTCAGCCTGCTAGGGAAGGTGCGAACAAGTCCCTGATATGAGATCATGTTTGTCATCTGGAGCCATGAAAAAGGGTTCATCATGAGTCATCAGCTCACCTTCGCCGACAGTGAATTCAGCAGTAAGCGCCGTCAGACCAGAAAAGAGATTTTCTTGTCCCGCATGGAGCAGATCCTGCCATGGCAAAACATGGTGGAAGTCATCGAGCCGTTTTATCCCAAGGCTGGTAATGGCCGGCGACCTTATCCGCTGGAAACCATGCTACGCATTCACTGCATGCAGCATTGGTACAACCTGAGCG
>NZ_PQLN01000202.1:0-1844 GCF_002919855.1 Aeromonas sp. ASNIH8
GATCATGCGGGCAATGCCCAGTTCCTGGCAGAGTGCGGCGACCAAACCAAGGTGATCGAGGTTACGGATCGAGATAGCGGGTGCGGCCATGATGATCTACCTGCAAAAGAGAGTAATAGATCAGAACGGCCGATCGCCGTCAAGCACTGAAAATAGCAAAATCAGGTGCGGAATGACGGGTAACAGCTATTGGGATAGCGCTGGGTGTACTCCTCCCAGAGCAGCTGTTTGGAGACCCCCTTGCGCTTGAGCTCCTGATGGACAGAGGGCCAATCCGGCACAACATGGCGGGCCGAGATGGTGGTATCGGCCTGCGGATAGAACAGGGCAGCCAGTCGGCCATCATCAAGCTCGGTAGGTAAGGGCCAGGTAAGGCCCAGCGCCTGGGCACTTTTGAGGAGTTTCTGGATGGAGCCGACACTGACCTTGGTACAGATACTGATTTGGCGAACAGAGAGGTCAGCTTCCAGCCGCAGTCGCAGCACTTCACGAATTTTACGCATTGCAATCCTCTTGGCAGACATAGGCTCTTCCCTGGCAAAAGGGAGAGCGTATCAAAGGTTTTTAAATCAATGCGTTAAGGATGATTCTGGTGAATGTGAACAGTGATTCCGGGATGTTGAACACTGTTTCCGGAAAGGAGGGGCAAAGTGTTCAGGTTGAGCCGGAATGAGCGTTCACATTGGTCCGGAAATGGTGTTCACGTTGAACCGGAATCGGTGTTCATGATCGGCCGGAATATGCACCGTATCGGGCAGGGCTGCTTCACTGGTGGTGACGCACCCACGGCAGGTGCCCCGATACAGCTGATGCTCTGTCACCACATAGCTGACCTCGGGCAGGTCAAACACCTGATGAACCCGGTAGGGCTTGTCATGGGACACCACCTGCTCACCACAGCAGGCGCACTGCCGGGCAGGATAGTGTGGTATTGCCGTCAGTCGGTCGTCCTCAGGATGACGTTCACGCCGCTGCCCCTTGTGGCCAGGCTGGGCACCACGAGCCTTGCCGGAAGCGGGGCGCTTGCGCGCAGGCGGGGTCCCCGAGCCATCAGTGGAGGGGGGCTTGGAGGAGTTATTGCTGTTTTGGTTGAGGCGGTCTTCAAGCTCGGCGATGCGCGCCATCAGCTTGTAAATCAGCTCGTTGGCTTGCTCGAGGGTCAGCGGCAGGCCGGGTGGTGGCGTAATGGGTTTGCTCATGACGTGATGGTGCCAAGCTGGCGGGATCAGGCAAGGGGCAACAGTGGATCAAGGGATGATCGTCTCACTTTTTCCTGTCAATGCCATCTGGGTGAACAGTTACACGGATTTAAGTGCGTTGGCGATTATAAAGTGCCAGACAGTGACGATTTTAAAATGTCCAAACATATGTATACAGGTCTCTACTTGATGTCAAACTCTCAAAAAGTTGATGGCTGCCCTGTGTTCTTTTTAAATGATGCCGACTTAAGGGCTATTGGCAGCATTTCAGAATCACTTTCTTAGCACTTGATGCTTGGCAGGCTGTGCCATTTAGTTGAGTATTGCGGCGTTAGGCACTCTCGCCGCATAACCCATTTTTTGCCCCGAAGTGAGCCACAACGAGTATGATACTTTATTACTCGGTTGAAGCTCGATTCGGACTTCGTAGTAGCAATTAGTATGAATCTTTAATTTTGGTCATGTTTCATATAAAACGGTATGAGCAGGGGTGCTTGATTGTTCAGTATGAAACGTTACATGTACAGAACCTTAAGCGGCAAGCGAATTAATAATACCGTCTAACGTGTTGTTTTGCTTGGATTTTCTCTGCCTACTCTTTTTGCCGTTTTTGGATAAATACACCATTGCCCACTCCAACTTCTC
>NZ_PQLN01000203.1:0-1812 GCF_002919855.1 Aeromonas sp. ASNIH8
CGGCCGGTGACATCGGGGTGGGCGGGCGCGAGGTGAGCTACATGGCGGGCATGATGAAGAAGCTCACCAACAGCGCCGAGTGCGTCTTCACCGGCAAGGGACTCTCCTTTGGCGGCAGCCTCATTCGTCCGGAAGCCACCGGCTACGGCCTGCTCTACTTTGTCGACGCCATGCTGGCCCATCGCGGCCAGTCCCTCGATGGCCTGCGGGTCTCGGTGTCGGGCTCGGGCAACGTGGCCCAATACGCCATCGAGAAGGCGATGGCCCTCGGCGCCCGCGTCATCACCGCCTCCGACTCCGGCGGCACCGTCTATGATCCGGACGGCTTCACCCCCGAGAAGCTGGCCCGTCTGATGGCGCTTAAAAACGAGCAGCGCAAGCGGGTCGCCGATTACGCCCATGAGCTCGGGCTCGAGTTCTTCAGCGGCCGTACCCCCTGGCACCTGGCGACCGACGTCGCCCTCCCCTGCGCCACCCAGAACGAGCTGGATGCCGAAGATGCGGTGCAGCTTATTGCCAACGGCGTGCAGTTGGTGGCCGAGGGGGCCAACATGCCCTCCAGCGCCGCCGCCATCCGTCTCTTCCACGAAGCAAAGGTGCTGTTCGCCCCGGGCAAGGCGGCCAACGCCGGCGGGGTTGCCACCTCGGGCCTCGAAATGAGCCAGAATGCCCAGCGCCTCTCCTGGACCCGGGAGGAGGTGGACGCCCGCCTCAAGGGGATCATGACCAGTATCCATGCCACCTGTGTCCGTTACGGTCAGGATGATGGTCATGTGAACTACGAAAGCGGCGCCAATATTGCCGGCTTCGTCAAGGTCGCCGACGCCATGCTGGCGCAAGGGGTCTGCTGAGCGCCCTGGCCCGGGGCTTCCCCCTCAACACAACGGCAGCCCTCGGGCTGCCGTTGTGTTTTGTGCCTGGCGCGACTTCACACTCGCTTCACCCAGGCATGAAAGTCTCCCATCCGTTCCATCTCGCTGACGAGGATGACAAGATGACGATGAAAATAGGTGCCCTGCTGATCCTGGCCGGGCTCGGCTGCTTTGTGGCCTTCAACCTGCTGGGCTCCACCCTCGATGCCCAGGGCTTCCTGCACGAGCCCTTTGCCCTGCTGCCCCTGGGCTATCTGCTGCTCTTCACCGGCATGGTGCTCACCGTGATCCCTCTGCTGCGCAAGGGGCGCACCAGGGAGCAATGACACAAATCGCAAGGTGCCAAGAGCTCAGCAATAGCGGCTGATCTCGATGAGGTTCTAATCCGGGTCCAGGCAATAGACCGATTCGTTGACATCCTCCCCCACCTTAGCGCTTCGCGTCACAGGAGGGGGATTCCCATTACTGGGTGATAGCTGCTCGCGCAGTACCGGGTTCCTGCTTCATCGGGCGGCCTGATTGCACCACGCCTCCACAGGCTAAAACGGCGTGTCCCGCCGCTAAAATATTGCGAGCGCCGTTCACATCGGCGTTCGCCTCATAACCACACGCAGCGCATTTAAACTGGCTTTGCGTCTGGCGGTTATCCTTCGCAGTATGCCCACAACAGGCGCACTGCTGGCTCGTGTAGGCCGGGTTTATCGCCAACACCTGACCGCCTCGCCATGCCTGCTTATATTCGAGCTGGCGGCGCAGCTCAAACCAGCCCTGATCTAATATCGAACGATTCAGCCCTGATTTTGCCCGGACGTTGCGCCCCGGCTGGCTGGTCGTGCCCGCTGCTGATTTTGACATGCTGGCAACCTTCAAATCCTCAATGACGATCATCGCGTGGTTTTTGCTGATAGTCGTTGTGACCTTGTGAAGGTAATCGCGGCGG
>NZ_PQLN01000204.1:0-1800 GCF_002919855.1 Aeromonas sp. ASNIH8
TGTTTCCAGTCAATGACATCTGGTGACGGCAGTTATTGCATTGCAGCACGCGTGGCCGACTTTTCAGGCGACAGCAGGTCTTGTTGGCGCACTCAGGACAGATGAAACCGTTCGGAAAACGCCAAGCAAGCAGCGCGTTTTCGCACTGCGCTTCAGTGCCATAGTCCTTGAAAAAATCAAACAGGCTGTAGCCTTTCTGGAATTGGACTTTGCTTTTGGCCATGATCTCGCACCTCAGTAACTGTACGTAAGATCAGTATAGCTCGTGGTGACTGCTAATCATGGGTAATCAGGTTAAAGAATATTCTGAAGATGATAGATTGAGATCAAGTTGACTAAATGGATACGTGGAGGTTGGAATGACATTCATAAAGATCGTCAATGGTACTGAAAAAGTAGTTGATTGTTATGAGCGCTCTATGGAGCCAATATATCAAGAGGCAGTTTCTTACGAATTTGGGATCGGCGTAGATGCTGACTTTCTAAAAGCGATTGAAATATATGAGATTGCGGCGTCACGCGGCCACCCTCAATCAAATTTAAAACTTGGCATGTGCTTTTTTCATGGGCATGGTGTAACTCAAAATATAAATAAAGCAATTAAGTATTTTTGGAAAGCTGGGAATAGTGGGTGTGTTCTGTCCTATTTTACACTAGGATGGATTTATGACGAAGGGGTTTTAATACCTAAGGATGACGATAAAGCAGAATATTGTTATACAAAATCAGCTGAAAAGGGAAATGGCAACGCACAGTATAACTTATCTCAACTGTGTTTGAAGATAAGTGAAAAAACGGCCAAGAAAAGTTATGAAAAAAAATCAATAGAATGGCTTGAGTTGGCAGTGAAAAATGGCCATCCACTTGCCCAATTGAAAATGGGTATTCATTTGGTCAATAAAAATGAAGGGCCAGAAATTGATGTGTATGCAAATAGGTTATTTACACTGTCGGCCGAACAGGGAAATATTGATGCGTTATATCAATTAGGATTAATGCATCTAAAAAGCTACAAAAAATATAAGATAGAGCGTGATCTCAATATGGCATTTGAGTTTTTAAATAAAGCAAAAGATGCTGGACATATTCAGGCGCAAGTGAAAATTGGAGACATGTGCTACTGTTGGCTGGGAGACGAACTTGATAATACTCAGTTTGAGAACATCAAGATTGGAGGACGTGAATATGAAATAGGGCCAGATTGGGGGCATTATCTCGAAGCAGCAAAAAAAGGCAGTATGGAAGCTAAATATAAGGCCAGCATCATACTGTTAAATGAAGATGCGAGCTGTAGCGATGGATTAGAGATGCTAGCATCTGCTGCATATGGAAACTATCCTGCCGCTAAATATTTACTGTCTGTGAAGGAACTTTGTGAACTCAGGTCATTATTGAATGACAAAGGTGAATGTGAGAATCATAAGGATAGATTTCTCAGAGATATTGAAAGTATTAAGAGTAGTCTAGAATACGCATCTGAAAATGGAGTAAGAGACGCAAAATGGCAACTAGGGAAGGTGCGAACAAGTCCCTGATATGAGATCATGTTTGTCATCTGGAGCCATGGAGCAGGGTTCATCATGAGTCATCAACTTACCTTCGCCGACAGTGAATTCAGCAGTAAGCACCGTCAGACCAGAAAAGAGATTTTCTTGTCCCGCATGGAGCAGATCCTGCCATGGCAAAACATGGTGGAAGTCATCGAGCCGTTTTATCCCAAGGCTGGTAATGGCCGGCGACCTTATCCGCTGGAAACCATGCTACGCATTCACTGCATGCAGCATTGGTACAACCTGAGCG
>NZ_PQLN01000205.1:0-1779 GCF_002919855.1 Aeromonas sp. ASNIH8
GGCCTGACGTTTGGCCGCTATGGCAAACGTGTGAACATTAGGCTGCTGAATGAGAAAATCCAATCCCTTCCTACCGACCTGATACCCCACCACCTGCTGTCAGGGGGAAAATCACCGTAAAGATGACGCATATTTTTTGGGTAACAGGGCTGTCTACCCCCCATGAAAAAACCAATATGAGAGCATTTCTCGGCGGTTTAATGGGGCGAGTAGCGCCCTATCCTCATGATTTATAATGATTTTAAGCGCACTGGAAAATATTTAAAAAACCTAATAAAAACATGTTGACATTTCTTTTTCTTTGTGGGTCATTCACATTGACAGGTGGGCCTCAATCGTTGTAGTATGCTGATAAAGCTGCTAACAAGGACATAACAACGACAGTAAACACGAAGGATCGAAACGAAATGAATATGGCGTAGAACACACCGACACGTTTATCTCGTTCAAACAAGGGTTATCACCCCTTCAGATTTAAAAAATACCACCAATATCACAGCTATCTTCGATACGCTGAACGGGTTGTTATTACCCAAATTCGGGTGAAGTGAATAACACATGGTATTTGCTTGATGCAATGTTGAGTAAAAATCTGACGGGAACATTTGATTATATCGATTAAATGACATCAGCTATCGCTAATGTATACTTGGCATTTGACAAATTAACAGGATTTTGAGGTGAAACTTATCTGTTTATAGTGTCACAGAGTAATTTATATCGCTGTTTTTAGGTGCACTATTACCCTCTCGGTATCGATGCGTGAGCATCACGTTTTGCTATTGCTGTTTTTGTAATTGAAGGAGTATTTATAACTGTAATGAGGGTAATTATGAACAAACAAACCAATAAAAGGACCGTTCAAAAACAAAAAACTAAACACAACACTGTGCGTTCAGTCATTGTTGATGAGCATTCACTGGCGGCAGCTATTCGTCAGCACCT
Organism: Aeromonas sp. ASNIH8; assembly: GCF_002919855.1. Lineage (NCBI taxonomy): Bacteria > Pseudomonadati > Pseudomonadota > Gammaproteobacteria > Aeromonadales > Aeromonadaceae > Aeromonas > Aeromonas sp. ASNIH8. The sequence goes on from NZ_PQLN01000205.1 coordinate 946, forward strand.
GGAAATCAAAAAATACCAGTATGCGCAGACAACCTATGACATTTCGAAGCGTAAAGCAGAACAGTTGATAAAATGGATTGGTGATAAACCGCTGACGTCATATCGTGCGAGTGACCTTGAACTGCTCGTAGTGAAATTTTGCACCAAAAAATATAAAGGAAATACCATCAATCAATATTTGGATATATTGAGGCAAGTCTTTGCCCGAGCTGTCAGCGATGGTGTTATTCATACCAGTCCAATGGATGGCATTAAAAAATGTAAATTTGAGGTGGACGAACCTGATCCATTTTATCAATACGAAATTAAGGCATTTCTCGCCCTGAAAAGCACCCATTTGCTGGAGGTGTCACTCATCCAACTCGGTATCTCTACGGGTCTGCGCATCAGTGAGTTAATGGCGGTCAGTGCGGAGGCGGTCAATCTCGACAAGAAGACCTTATTGGTTGACCTTGCGTTGGTTGATGGGCAGTACAAAACGCCCAAAACCAGGGGATCTATTCGCACGATAGAGCTGTCAGAACAGGCTGTTGGATCTCTCAAAACCCTGATGAGGCTAGCGGAGCATCGTAAGGCTAAGAAGATTACGGTCACGAGGTCGGACAATCGCACTCAGATGAGTGAACAACGCACCCTGCTGGCTTACTACAGCGCCAAAAGGCGCAGTTATGCCTCGGTTGATGAGTTCCGTGAGCGGTTTTTCAGGCCGTTCTGTCAGGCTGCTGGGGTGCGTTATCGGGGGCCATCTCAATTTCGGCACACCTATGCAAGCCAACTGCTCTCGGCGGGGATCAGCATCGAGTGGATAGCCCGTCAGATGGGGCACACCGGTAC
>NZ_PQLN01000206.1:0-1744 GCF_002919855.1 Aeromonas sp. ASNIH8
CTTAGCAACTGCCCCGTAAACCCTCGCCCAATCGGGCGGGGATATAAGGGGAGCTAATCTGGTGTGTTCTGCGAGGCCACATACGCCTTGAGCGTTTCGATAGTGGCCCCGCCAGCACTGCAAGCAAAGTAAGAGCGCGACCACAGGAGCCCGCTATTACTTTGCTTTCGTAGGTGCGTATTCAATATGCGGATCTGGCGGCTACTGATCGACTTCAAATTATTGACCAACACACTGACGGCCAACTTCGGTGGATAGGCTACGAGCAGATGAACGTGATCGGCTTCGCCATCCATCTCCAGAATGTCGATCTCCAACTTCTCTGCCGCAGATAAAAATGCGCCGCGCATCTGCTCGATCATGGTGCCATCAAGCAGTTTGCGGCGGTACTTCGTGGTGAAGATTAAATGCACAACTAGCTTGCTGACGGAGTGACGCCTCCGCAGATACCTAGTCAAATCATCATGATGCACACTCACTTGCAATACTCCGTTAAAAGTCATACTGTATGGGTATCCTAGTAGCGAGCGGTGACTTTGAGAAGAGCAACGAAAGTACGCATTTATCCGACCGACGAACAAGCGGCATTCTTGAATGCCCAGTTCGGCGCGGTGCGGTTCGCGTACAACAAGGCCCTTCATATTCAACGACACATGTTCAAGCGTCACGGGATTTCACTGAAACCGAAACGCGACCTGAAACCCATGCTCGCAGTGGCGAAAAAATCGCGCAAATACGGCTGGCTAAAGGAGTACGATTCACTCGCCTTGCAGCAAGCGGTGATTAATCTCGACAAGGCATTCGCCAACTTCTTCAATCCCAAGCTCAAGGCACGAATGCCTACCTTCAAGAGCAAACGGGGCAGGCAATCCAGCTATCACCCCAACGGAAAGGTGCTCACAGCGGCTATCCAGTTGCCGAAGATGACGCCCATCAGGGCGGTCATTCATCGAGATATTATCGGCGTGGTATCCAGCATCACAGTCAGCCGTGGCCCGACAGGGAAATACTATGCTTCCATCCTTTGCGAGGATGGCTGCGAGGCTCCCGCCAAGCCCACCTTCATCACGGACGTGACTGGCTGTGATATGGGGCTGTCCCACTACCTCATTGAGTCGAGCGGCAAAAAGATTGCCAATCCACGCCACCTTATCAACGCCAGTCGCAATCTACGACGCAAGCAAAAGGCACTGTCTCGCAAGAAAAAGGGCAGCGCCAACCGTGGCAAGGCAAGACGGCAACTGGCCGCCCTGCACGAACGGGTAGCCAATGCCCGCGCCGATTTTCAGCACAAACTCTCTCACACGATGGTTGACGAAAACCAAGCGGTCATCGTGGAGACATTGAAATCAGCGAACATGATGAAAAATCACAAACTGGCCCGCGCCATTGGCGATGCTGGTTGGCATGGTTTCATCATGAAGCTGGAGTACAAGGCACAAGCGGCGGGTCGCCACCTAATCAAACTTGATCAGTGGTTTGCCAGCTCGAAACTGTGTAGCGATTGCGGCCACAAGATGCCGGACATGCCGTTGCATCAGCGGCAGTGGGTATGTCCAGCGTGTGGGGCAGGGCATGACCGCGACATTAACGCGGCCATGAATATCCAGCAACAAGGCATATTGGAATTAAAGGCGGCGGGACACGTCGTTTCTACCCATGGAGGCCAGCGTTAATCTGCCAATTCGGCAGTAGCGGCCTAAGAAGTGGGAAGCCTCGCCGCTTGCGGCGGGGAGCAGTCACT
>NZ_PQLN01000207.1:0-1688 GCF_002919855.1 Aeromonas sp. ASNIH8
ATGATTTCCATGACCAAGGCGGACTTGCGCTTGGCCGTCCAACGTTTGATTTCTTCGTCCATCGTGATGCTCATGTCTGTGATCTCCACTCATTATGACCTGAGCAGGATTTCAGTGGGTCATTACACATATATAAGTGAGCTCAGAGAACAAAATGCAATTGACTTTGATGACATGATAATCAGAGCGATTCAGGAGGTGAATGCTGGCAAATATATTCCTGAATGGCGATACATACTGGTTGATGAGTTCCAGGATATATCAACAGCTCGAATGGAGTTCATTCAGACCATCATTAAAAATGGGGCACAGCCATCACTAACTGTCGTTGGTGATGATTGGCAGTCAATTTATAGATTTAATGGTGGAAAGTTAGAGCTAACAACTCGCTTTGGTGAAATCGTTGGTAGCTACACGCTCACTAAACTACAAAAGACCTTCCGCTATAACAATAGCATTGCTGATACTGCTGGTCAGTTCATTATGGAAAATCCTGAACAGTATAAAAAGTATATAGAAACGCATACTGTGGTTGAAGATTCACAGATTTATCTGCTTGATGACAAATCCCCAGAAAAAGGAGGTTTGAATAAAAGAGTCGCTGAGGTTGTTCAAAAGATTAGAGAGAATGATACGACTGGAAGCATCGCCGTTATTGCTCGTTATAACTATCTTTTAAATGAGGCTAAGAGTGCATTAAAACAGACTAATAGTTTGCGCAATGTTAACTTCTGGAGTTTCCATAAATCTAAGGGGTTAGAGGCAGACTATGTAATTTTAATCGGCTTCTTTCAAGGAAAGATGGGATTTCCTAATGAAAACAAAGACAACCTTATAGTTGAATCCCTGCTGCCATCTCTAGACCCATATCCTCATTCTGAGGAAAGGCGTCTCCTGTATGTAGGCATTACCCGAGCAAGGAAGAAAGTCTATATTATTGCCAATCCTACAGCACCATCTGATTTTGTGACGGAGTTACTCTCACCAAAATACAAGATAAATGTTGTTTCAAAAGCATTCAGTGAGGAATCAAAAAAAAAGTTCAAGTGCCCATACTGTACAGATGGCTATCTAAGGTTGGTCAAGGGGCCGTATAGTGATTTCTATGCTTGTAGCACCGGTTTTGGCTGTCCTGTAGGAAAGGCTAGAGTGTGTGAAAAATGCTACTCACCCTCAATTGACACAAGGAATGAGAGTGTTTGCAATAATTCTCTTTGTGGTTGCAAAATTAAAATATGCCCTGAGTGCGGACGACCAATGAAGATCCGTAATGGTCAGTATGGTGACTTTTGGGGATGTACTGGTTATGGGATTAAGGATGACCAGTGCAAGGTTACCATCAAGGTCAAGGCAGGCTTATGATAACTAATTACGTGAGTTAAGGTAGGGGACATATGGATACGTATTCCGAAATCATAAATGAATTCAATAGTACGTTTTCTACCAATGCTAGCCTGTGTGAAGATTTAAAGGTTGGGTGGGATCTGGGAGATTGTAGGTCTTTTGCTTTATACCAGTTAGTAGAAGACCAACGTAGCGCCCCCTTTGGTACGGTTCTATACCTGTCTCTTGATCAGATCTTGATCCCCTGTGCCATCAAATCCTTGGCGGCAAGAAAGCCATCCAGTTTACTTTGCAGGGCTTCCCAGCCTTCCCAGAGGGCGCCCCAGCTGGCAATTCCGGTTCGC
>NZ_PQLN01000208.1:0-1670 GCF_002919855.1 Aeromonas sp. ASNIH8
GTTCTGATCTATTACTCTCTTTTGCAGGTAGATCATCATGGCCGCACCCGCTATCTCGATCCGTAACCTCGATCACCTTGGTTTGGTCGCCGCACTCTGCCAGGAACTGGGCATTGCCCGCATGATCGATGCCTTGCTCCCCAAAACCCCGCCTTTCAAGGTCTCACATGGTGAAGCCTTGGTCGCCATGATAGTGAACGGCCTCGGCTTTCACAGCAGCACCCTGCACATGTTCCCGCAATTCTTCGCTAACAAGCCGGTTGAGCGCCTGATTGGCCCCGGGATCTGTGCTGATGACCTCAATGATGATGTGCTCGGTCGCTGTCTCGATGCCCTCTTTGAGGCCGATGTCAGCGCCTTGTATCAGGTGATGGCGGCGCAAGTTGTCGAGCGGCTGGGGCTCAAAAGCACCGCAGTGCACCTCGATATTACCAGCTTCCACGTCGATGGCGCCTATGACTGTGCCGATGGGGATCTGGTCGGTAAGCTGCAACTGGTGCGTGGTTATAGTCGTGATCACCGGCCAGAGCTGAATCAAGTGATCCTTGAGCTCATCTGTGAAAATCAGGCCGGCCTACCTGTCTATATGCAGGCCCTGAGCGGCAATAGTAATGACACCAAAGCCTTTGCCCAGACCGTTCGTCGCCATTTGAGCAGTCTCAAGGCCGCGCAGGAGTGCCGTTATCTGGTCGGCGATGCCGCACTGTACTGCGCCGATACCTTGCAATTACTGGCGCAACAGCAGCAACTATTTGTGACCCGGGTGCCCGTCACTCTCAATGAGGCAAAGCAGGCCGTGGCAACCATAGGTGCACAACCGCTGACCGCTCTGGGCAATGGCTATCATGGCCGTTGGCAACACGCGAATTATGCCGGGGTCGCGCAACGTTGGTTGCTGGTGCGCAGCGAACAAGCCAGCCACCGCGAGCAGCAGACATTGGCCAAAAACCTGCTCAAAGACAGTACCCGCGAGCTCAAAGCCTTCGCCAAATTGTGTGCCCGACGCTTTGCTTGTGAGGCGGATGCCCAAGCTGAGTTGAGCTGTTTTACCGCCAGCTTGATGCTGCTGCAACTGGATGCCGAAGTGGTAGGTGAACCCGTTTATACAGGACGTGGCAGACCCAAGCGTGGCGAAGAGCCAATTGGCCATCAGTTTCAAATCACTGGGTTGGCGGCAACTAGCCTGGCTTGCGTTGAAGAGGCCCGCAACCAGACCGGGGTGTTCATCCTGGCGACCAATGACCACAGCGATACGCTGACCATGGCCGAACTTTTGGCCACCTATAAAGCGCAGCAGAATGTCGAACGGGGCTTTCGTTTTCTCAAGAGCCCGGAGTTTTTAACCTCCTCACTGTACCTGAAAAAGCCGGAGCGGATTGAAGCGTTGCTCATGGTGATGACCTGTAGCCTGATGATTTACGCAGCGTTGGAGCACCGGATCCGGCAGGGATTAGTGGAGCAGAATCGCAGTGTGGCGGATATGAAAAAGAAACCGACCCAGCAGCCGACGGCCCGTTGGATCTTTTTGCGCTTTGGTGGCATCCATGAATATCGACTGGGAGAAGCTCCGCCACAAGTAACGGAGCTAACAGGAGACCAGCAGATCATTTTGGAGGTATTGGGTGAGCGCTATCGGCAAATTTATTCCTAAATCAGGTGCGGAATGTCGG
>NZ_PQLN01000209.1:0-1630 GCF_002919855.1 Aeromonas sp. ASNIH8
ACTGGGTTGCATTGATAATAGTCATGGCTTCGGGCGTGTCGGTTTTTTTTTGCGATTAAATCAGATCACAAACGAAGCCTTTTTTCTATCTATTTCAATTGGTTGTAGCTAAAGATCCTGTACATGAAGCGGTAATAGGGCACGAAAAAATCGCTTGCTCGCTATAAAAACCTGACAAAACTTAACATTTTTCGCATCTGCGTTTAAGTGTACACCACATGGAGCCACCGTTTACGCACCGTTTATGCAATCTGGCACTATGTGTGTGGTTCAAGTAGGCAGCAGATAGGTATTCGGCCTAAGTGGTGATGTGCCGCTGTATCTCCGTGCAATTTCGTGCAACCCGCCCAAGACCAGCTAAAACCAAGCACAACCGAAAACCAGTTGAAATAAGGGTTTATGACCTGTACGATTTGCCTGAAACCGTAGTTTCGGGATTCAAAATCCGCCGTAGCAATACGTGTCGGTTCGAGTCCGACCCCGGGCACCATCAGATTCCATGACAAAAGGCCATCCTCGCGGATGGCCTTTTGTTTTTCCGGGCGGTGCTAAGAGGTGTACCCTCAGACCCTCAGACCCTCAGACCCTCAGACCCTCAGACCCTCAGACCCTCAGCCCCACAGGCTGTCAGGCCATCAACCTCTCGGACTGCCATCCCCTCAGTCGATGTTCTGCGCGATGCGCCACAGCACGCCTGAGGGGTCGTACAGACAGAACTCCTTCATGCGCCACGGCTGGGTGACGAGCTCCGTGACCCTGACGCCATAGCGGGCGGCGACCTGGCTCGCCTCCACTTGGGCCTGCCAGGCGGCCACGTCCTCCACCAGGAGGTGCATCATGAGCTGCTCGGCCAGCCCCGGGGGGTTGCCATCCTGCAGCAGGAAGCTTGCGTTGCCGAGATGAAAATAGGTTCATCGCGGCTTTCCGGGGAAGGCCGCCTTGATTTTCAGAAAAAAGTATTCTGAGTCCCTAAATCCATATGCCATACGCTTTATCACTTTGATCTTGTTGTTCACCCCTTCCAGCACACTCGTGTGCATCGGGTAGTTTGCACTCGCCAGGATCCCCCGCATATATTTCGATAAATTTCGACCAAATCGTTGCAGCGGCGCTAGCCCGCTTTCCTTCACCTGCCGCATCCAGCTCCGCCATCGTCGCCATCCTTCCCACACGCTCGGCGCATACCAGATGCCCTTCAACGCCTCTTTCAGCACGTACACCATCGCCAGCGGTTGATTCGCCGCCAACAGCTCCTGCAACTTCACATCCTGTTTTTCACTCAGCTTCGCCCGATTACGTAGCAGCAACCAACGCGCACTTTTGACCACTTTTCGCGCCGGTTTATCGCTTTTCAGTGCATTCGCCTGCTCCACTCGCACCCGGTCCACCACCTCTCGGCCATAGCGAGCCACCACGTGGAACAGGTCGTAGACCACCTCCGCCTGCGGGCAGTGTTGCTTCACCTCCAGGTCGAACGCCGTGTTCATGTCCATCGCCACCGCCTCAATCTGCTGGCATCGCTCGCCGAGCTGCTCGAAGAAGGGACGGATAGCGGCCCGGCTGTTGCCGTGCCCCACCCACAGGACGCGGGTTCGCTCGGCATCCATGATCACGGTGGCATAGCGGTGTC
>NZ_PQLN01000021.1:0-54702 GCF_002919855.1 Aeromonas sp. ASNIH8
GGAGCGAAGGCCGAGCTCGCTGGCCGCCTGGGAGTCCCCCCACAGAGCGGCGACGTCGTCGGTGTAGCCAATCTCATCGTCGATGGCACGGCGACACAGGGTATCGCTCCACTCCACCGTCATCCCCGGTGAAGTTGTAGGGTTTGTGCTCTTCGAAGCCGGCGTTGAGCAGCAGTTGCTCCCCCACATCGGATCGCACGGCGCCTATGGTGTAGCGCTGGGCATCTTCCAGGCGGGTCAAGGTCAAGGGGCGACTGGCGAGCCCCATCAGCACTATCTCGGCATAGCCGATGGGGCAGGCCCACTTGAACAGGGGATTGCGCGCCTCGGTGCGGGCGGTGGAGAAGAGCACCACATTGGGTTTCTGGGTCAGCAGGTAGTAACCCCTGGCCCAGGGGAGGATGCTGACGGGCTGGACAGGGGTGCCGGTCTTTTGCCACACCAGGTGCAGCAGGTCGATGGCAAAGCCGGTCGGGGCGCCATCCTCCCCGGTGAAGTTGTAGGGTTTGTGCTCTTCGGTGAGGTAGTGCAGGCTGGCGAGCGCCGGGCTGGCCTGGGTCGCGGGAGTGCCCCAGACCATGGCCGCGAGGGCGGCGCAGGCGACCAGTCTGCGAAGGGGGACTGCAATGTCTGTGTTCATCCTGACTGTCCTGCTGCCGAGTGCCCAGTTTCAAGTGTTGCCAAGTCACGGCGTTTCGCCACCCGGCGCAGACGTTATCCGCTGGGGGCCGTCATCATCTTGCCACTCACAACCGGGTCGGCGCCCCCTTTTTACCAGGCCGGGCGGGTGTGACCCAGGGGGGTGAACGCCTCATCCCTCAGCCCCACCAGCAGGGTGCTGCCATCCTCCTGCAGACGAAACTCGCCGTAGCGGGCCGACTCATACTGATCTCCCGTGCCCTCTTCGAAGAAGAAGGCATCAGGCCCGATAAACCACTGGCCGTCGCGCTGGCGCACCTTGAGCAGACGCTCCCCCGGGCCCGGGGCTTCGGGCTTGCCCCCTTCCACCCAGTGCACCACCTGATGTTCATCCAGGCGAACGACCAGGGTGTGGGGGCCGACGGCGGCCTGGCGGCCCGCCAGCTGGCGGGCGAGGGCGTAGTTCAGGCGCATGTAGTCCCCCTGCATCAGGGAGCGGGGGTCGACCGGTGCCAGCTCGATCAGCACCACCTCCCCCTGGCTCATGGCGTGCTCGAAGCGCCAGACGGCGGCGTTGATGCCGGCGAGCAGGGCAAGACCGGTCAGCAAAAAGGCGAGGCGTCTCATGAGGGGCTCCTGTGGTGAAGGTGCTTGAGCCACTGACGGGTACCGAGCAGCAGGGCCCCCGAGGCGAGCAGCAGCCAGGACTTGGTCATCAGGGTCAGCCCCAGATCGTAGTAATAGAGGGAGCCAAAGCCGAGCAGCAGGAGGCCTGCCAGGGTCATCAGGGCCAGGCTGCCGGCGTAGAAGCCGAGCACCAGCACCAGGGCGCCAGCCCCCATGCCGGGAATGATGGCGCTGATCACCACCAGCGGCAGCCCGTAGCGCAGCGGCAGCCTGAGGCGAACCATGACCGCGAGCAGCAGGGCGGCGCAGAGCAGGGGATTGAGCCAGAGGGGCAGGCGGGAGCTGCCGAGCTCATTGAGCACGCTGGTGCCTCCCTCCCACAGGGGGTGGTGCAGCCGTCCCAGCACCAGCAGGGAGAGTGCCAGCCCCAGGGTGAGGGATTCATAGAGCAGATGGCGGGCGGGATCGCGCTCCGCCTGCAGCCAGCACAGGGCGACGGCGCCCATCACCAGCGGCAGGGCCAGCAGGTGCATGCCGAGGCAGGCGAGGGCGAGGGTGAGCAGGATGGCGGCGGCGAAGCTGTGGAACAGCCTGATCAGCCAGTGCTCGAACAGGGCGGCCACCCCGAGGGAGAAGGCGGTCAGACCGAACCAGAGCCACGCGACGTTCAGATCCAGCCTGTCCAGCAGGCCGTAGAGCAGCCAGGCATCTGCCGCCAGCGCCAGCGCCAGCACGAACTGATCCCAGAGATCGCTGCGGGTCGCCATGCGGTTGAGACCGAGGGCGGCGGCCATCAGCACCATCCCCATGGTGAGGGCGTTGTTGGGGTCGCGGGTCAGCTGCTCGAAGGCCATGAAGAGGAAGAAGAGCAGGAAGAGGGCGGCTATCCAGCCCACCATGCCGAGCAGAAAACGGCCCGACCAGTGGGCAATGCTGTTCACTTAAGAGAATTTGAGTTCCAGTCTACGTAGTATCAGGACAAAAAATCGAGGGAGGCATGATGCCTCCCTCTTTCTATTGCAAGCCCCGCTGGATAAAGGCTGGAGGAAGATCGACTGGACACAGCCTTGCCCCCTCAACTCAAATCCAATTTATGAATAATCAGTCAAAAAAGTGCTTATCTGAACAGCATTGCGACCAGTGGGGCTGTTCATCCCGGGGGGCATCCCCTTCCACAAGTTGGGCAGCACGCAGGCGCTCCCAGGGGGTGAGATCAGACATGCAGCCTCCGTTGTTGTTGCAGCCAGCGGCTGGCCATCACCGACAGGCCGATGGCGATGAGAGCCAGCAGCAAGAAGCCGTTCATGTCCGGTTCCATCCACTTGCCAAGGGCCGCGAGGATCACGGCGATGAGGCTCAGGCACCCCATGGCGAGCCCGGCGATGAACCTGTGGTGCCAGCGCAGGTAGGCGGCGCCGAGCCAGGCGAGCCAGGCAGGCCAGACCCAGGGAGAGGCGGCATCGAACAGGGCCAGCAGGGTAAGCAGGGTGATGCCGAGCCCCGCGGCCAGCCCCGCGAGCCAGGAGGGCATCAGGGCGTAGCGGGCGGGCACCAGGATGAGCAGACCCCAGAGGGCGGCGTTGAGCAGGGTCAGGCACCAGCCGAGGGCCTCCTCGTTGAAGGAGAAGAAGAGATCGAGAAGGCCGAGCCGCCAGTAGAGCACCAGGGCGAGCTGACCGAGCAGCCAGGCCAGGGTCCAGAGCAGCGGGCTTCTGCCAAGGGCCGCCAGCGGCAGCAGCATCAGGGCCCAGGTGGCGAAGAGCTGCCAGGGGTCGGCGCCGGTCTGGTAGGTCTGGCCCACCAGGGCGAGCAGGGCGCCGAGGTTGAGGGCCAGGGCCAGCAGCAGGGCCTGGCGAGGGGTATCACTCATGGGTTTGCGCCAGAGCACCAGGAGCATGGTGAGCAACGGCAGCTCCAGCAGGGCGAGACGTGAGAGGCGCCCCAGGGCCTGCCAGTTGAAGGCGACGAAGAAGACGAGGCCGGCGCCAAGGCAGAGGCAGCCGAGCCAGAGCAGCAGCCTGTCGAACAGCCACTGCCAGCGGGCAGGGCCGGGGGGCAGATCGCACAGGGCCAGGGCGGCAGGCAGCGAGGCCCGTGGCAGGCGGCCGCGCCTGACCCAGTCGAGCAGGGTCTGTCTTGAGGTGAGGTGCATGGGGGCTCCTGAAGCCGTGATGCCTGAAAGATAAGGCATTATGGCACGGCGACGCGTCTTGGGGCAGGGGCGCCGTCGGCGCTGCGACACAGGTCGCGGCACGGGGCCATGTCTTTGCACTAAAAAGGCCCCCGCCGTGAGGAGGGGGCCTGAAGGACGTCCGGGGCGGCGGTGGCGATCAGTGCTCACGCTGATCCCCCGCCGGCTTCTATGGAGGTCAAGCGAAGATCAGGGTGGAGATGCCAAGCCCCGCAAAGAGGATGGCGCAGGCAATGCGGATCCCCTTGAGGGGGAGCTTGTCGGCCCCGAGCTTGCCGAGCAGCACCACGGGCACGTTGGCCAGCATCATGCCGAGGGTGGTGCCGGTGATCACCTGGATCAGGGAGTCGTACTTGGCTGCCAGCAGCACGGTGGCTATCTGGGTCTTGTCACCGATCTCGGCGATGAAGAAGAGCACGAAGGTGGCCATGAAGGGGCCGTACTTGTCCAGGGAACTCTCTTCATCGTCCATCTTGTCCGGCACCAGGATCCAGGCGGCCATGGCGATGAAGGCGCCAGCGACCAGCCAGGTCATCACCTTGGGATCCATCCAGCGACTGATGAATTCCCCTATCCAGGCGGCCCCTGCGTGGTTGAGCAGGGTGGCAGCCAGCATGCCGGCGATGATGGGCCAGGGTTTGCGAAAACGACAGATGAGCAACAGGGCCAGCAGCTGTGTCTTGTCGCCAATCTCGGCGATGGCAACGCTGATGGTGGAGGTTAACAAGGCTTCCATAAAAATGACCGGGGGACGGAATTGTTATAAACCAAAGACAAGCCTGCGCCATCCGTCCCCGGTTTTGGCACTGGCCCGTCAAAGGTCTTGTCAAATCCGGCATTGCCCGGATCACCCTGACCATGGTGAGTTGGCACCAAGTATGTTGATCAGGATCGCGCACGAAACGGGTCCGTGGCGAGACTACTCCCCCTCGATGGGAGCGGGCATTCTAGGGAAAAACCCCCGGTGAGGCAAGGCGCGGGATGGGGAATTATCCCCCCACCAGTTTGACCTGAAAGCCGGCCTTCTCCAGTTCGGCCTTGATAAGGTCCCGTTTGTCCCCCTGGATCTCGATGACCCCCTCCTTGAGACCGCCGCCGGTACCGCACTTCTTCTTGATCAGGGTGGCGAGGGCCTTCTGCTGGTCGGCGGGAACGCCGTGGATGCTGATGACCCCGGCCCCCTTGCGTCCCTTGGTCTCGCGGCGGATGCGCACGACCCCGTCGGCGGGGAAGGGGGAGGCGTGCTGGGCAGGGGCGGATTCCTTGATCATGCCGCCGTCCGTGCTGTAGACCAGGCGGCTGTTGTTGTCGTGACTCATGGCAATACTTTGTCGGTTAGCTAAGCGGAGTTTGATTTTACGCAAATAAATGTTGAGGGCACAGCTTATAATCCCCCATTAAAAGCGAATTATTCTTGTTTAACTTCAGGAGCCCGTCATGGTACTCACAGAGCTGTCGCCGGGACAGAGCGCTCGCATCACGCACATGAACCACCTTGGCCGCGCCTTGCGGCGCAAGTTGATGGTGATGGGGCTGCTGCCCCAGACCGAGATCCTCTATCTGCGGGCCGCCCCCCTGGGGGACCCGCTCCAGATCCAGTGCCAGGGCATCTGCCTCTCCATGCAGCGGAGTCTGGCCCAGCAAATCGAGGTGGAGCCGGTATGAGCTACAACCTGGTCACAGTGGGCAATCCCAACAGCGGCAAGACCTCCCTGTTCAACGCCCTGACCGGCTCCCGCCAGCAGGTGGGGAACTGGAGCGGGGTCACCGTCGACAAGAAGATGGGGGCCTTTGCTGCCCGCGGGCAGGAATACACCCTGGTGGACCTGCCCGGCATCTATGCCCTGGCCAACCAGGAGGCGAGCCTGGACGAGCAGATCGCCAGCCGCTTCGTCCAGCGCCAGCAGCCGGATCTGCTGCTCAACGTCATCGATGCCGCCAACCTGGAGCGCTCCCTCTACCTCACCCTGCAACTGCGGGAGCTGGGGCTGCCCATGGTGGTGGTGCTCAACAAGATGGATCTGCTGCAAAAGCGACGCATCACCATCGACGAGGCCTTGCTCGCCAAGGCGCTGGGGTGCCCCGTGGTGTCGCTCTCGGCCCACAATCGCCAGCAGGTGGCGGCCTTCAAAGAGGGGATCCACCAGTTTATCGGCCAGTCCCAGCCCGCCCTCGTGCTCGACTACGGTCAGCCCCTCGAGGGAGACATCGCCGAGCTGGAGACTCTGCTCGCCCCCCATCATCTGCATCGCCGTGGCCGCGCCCTGCGCCTGCTGGAGGAAGACATCGCCATGCAGGAGACCCTGGCGGCGGGGCAGCAGGCGGCGGCCGACAACGTGGTGAGCCGCGCCCACCACGCCCAGGACATCGACCTGCAACTCGCTGATTTGCGCTACGGCCATATCCACCACTGGTGCCAGCAGGCGTGCCGCCATCAGGACAAGCTCACCGTCGCCCAGAGCGAACGGCTGGACAGGGTGCTGCTCAACCGCTGGGTGGGCATCCCCTTCTTCCTGCTGGTGATGTACCTGATGTTCATGTTCGCCATCAAGGTGGGCAGCGCCTTCATCGACTTCTTCGACATCCTCGGGGGGGCCCTCTTCGTGGACGGGGTGCACCACCTGCTGGGGCTGATGAGTGCCCCCGACTGGCTGGGAGCCGTGCTCGCGGACGGCGTGGGTGCCGGTTTGCAGACGGTGGCGACCTTCATCCCCGTGGTGGGCTGCCTCTTTCTCTTCCTCGCGGTGCTGGAGAGCTCCGGCTATCTGGCCCGTGCCGCCTTCGTGGTGGATGCCCTGATGCGTCGCCTCGGCCTGCCCGGCAAGGCCTTCGTCCCCATGCTGATGGGCTTTGGCTGCACCGTGCCCGCGGTGATGGCAACCCGGACCCTGGGGTCGGAGCGCGAGCGGCTGATGACCTCGGCCATGGCGCCCTTCATGTCCTGCGGTGCCCGTCTGCCGGTCTACGCCCTGTTCGCGGTGGCCTTCTTCCCCGAGTCGGGGCAGAACCTGGTGTTCGGTCTCTATCTGTTCGGCATCCTGGTGGCGGTGCTCACCGGCCTCTTCCTGCGCAGCACCCTGCTGCCGGGCAAGAGCGACTCCATGGTGATGGAGATGCCCGATTACGAGTGGCCCCGTCCGGTGGACGTGGGGCTGCGCACCTGGCAGAAACTCAAGGGCTTCATCTTCGGCGCGGGCAAGACCATCGTCCTGATGGTGGCGGTGCTGAGCGTGCTCAACTCCCTCGGCACCGACGGCAGCTTCGGCAACCAGGATCAGGAGAACTCGGTGCTGAGCAAGCTGAGCCAGTCCGTGACCCCGGTGCTGCATCCCATAGGCGTGCGGGACGACAACTGGCAGGCCACGGTGGGCATCCTCACCGGCATCTTTGCCAAGGAGGCGGTGGTCGCTACCCTCAACAGCCTCTACGCCGGCGGCGCCGGTGATGAGGAGGAGAGTGAATACTCCCTGCTGGGCAGCCTGAAAGCGGCGCTGGCCACCATTCCCGCCAACCTGGCGGACATCGACCCCGCCGATCCCATGGGGCTCAAGGTGGGGGATCTGGAGGACAAGCAGGCGGCAGCCGAGGCCCAGGAGGTGGACACCTCCACCTACGGCAACATGCAGACCCACTTCGACGGCGTGGCCGGAGCCTTTGCCTACCTGCTGTTCGTGCTGCTCTACATGCCCTGCGCCGCCGCCATGGGGGCCCTGGTGCGAGAGACCGGTCGCCAGTGGGCCCTGTTCACCGCCGCCTGGTGCAACTACGTCGCCTTCCTGTGCGCCACCCTCTTCTATCAACTGGCGACCTTCGCCGCCCACCCGGCGCAGAGCCTGGTCTGGAGCCTGAGCTATCTGTTCTCCCTGGGGCTGCTCTGGTGGCTGGGGCGTCGTCACGGCGACATCGTCGCCCGCAAGGTGGTGACCCTGTGAAGGGGCTCATGGTCAGGGGCGAGTGCGCCGAGAGGGGGGGATTCTGTGATCCTGCGTGAACTGGGGGACTATCTGGCCCTTCACAAGAAGGTGAGCCGGCGGGCGCTGGCCCGCCACTTTCACACCTCCGAGGATGCGGTAGAGGCCATGCTCGGGGTCTGGATGCGCAAGGGGCACGTCGCCAAGCGGGAGAGCCGCCTGTGTGGCGGCTCCTGCTGCGGCAAGCACGAAGAGGTGACGTTCGAGTGGTGCGAGCCCGGCCAGATAGGGCTGGTCCAGAAGGGCTGACGCCTGCCCATATGCAAAAGGGAACCCGAGGGTTCCCTTTTTCGTGGCCGCCGTGCCCGTCTCAGAAGAGGTCGCCCTCGTCCTTGGTGGGCTCCAGGCTCCAGCCGCTCGCCGCCGCGCTGTTGCCAATCTGGCCCTTCTCCCGCCAGAGTTTGATCTTGAGGCGCAGGTTGTTCTGGGAGTCCGCGTTCTTCACCGCCTCCTCCTCGTCGATCACCCCCTCGACCACCAGATCGAACAGGGTGCTGTCGAAGGTCACCATGCCAAGGGCCCTGGATTTTTCCATGATCTCCTTGAGGCCGCCAAACTCGCCGCGCTTGATGAGATCGCGCACCGTGTGGGTTCCGAGCATCACCTCCACCGCCGCCCGGCGCCCGCCGTCCGTGGTCTTCACCAGCCGCTGGGAGACAAAGGCCTTGAGGTTGTTGCCAAGGTCGTTGAGCAGCTGGGGTCTGCGCTCTTCCGGGAAGAAGTTGATGATGCGATCCAGCGCCTGGTTGGCGTTGTTGGCGTGCAGAGTGGAGATGGCCAGATGCCCGGTCTCCGAGAAGGCGAGGGCATGCTCCATGGTCTCCCGATCGCGGATTTCACCGATGAGGATGACGTCCGGCGCCTGGCGCAGGGTGTTCTTCAGGGCCGCGTGGAAGCTGCGGGTATCCACCCCCACCTCCCGCTGGTTGATGATGCTCTTCTGGTGGCGATGGACGAACTCCACCGGATCCTCGATGGTGATGATGTGGCCGCCGCTGTTGCGGTTGCGATGATCGATGAGGGCCGCGAGCGACGTGGACTTGCCGGACCCCGTGCCGCCGACGAAGAGCACCAGACCCCGCTTCTCCATGATGGTGTCGAGGAGCACCGGAGGGAGTTTGAGATCCTCGAAGCGGGGGATCTCGGTCTTGATGTTGCGCGCCACCAGGGAGACTTCATTGCGCTGCTTGAAGATGTTGACCCGAAAACGGCCTATCTGGGGCAGGGAGATGGCGAGGTTCATCTCCAGCTCTTTCTCGAACTGCTGTTTCTGCTCGAGATCCATGATGTCGTAGGCGATGCGGGCCACCTCGCCCGGCCCCAGGGGCTCCTGGGTGAGGGGGCGCAAGGCGCCGTTGAACTTGGCGCAGGGGGGGGCGCCGGTGGAGAGATAGAGATCGGAACCGTCCTGTTTGGCCAGGATCTGCAGCATGTCTCTCAATTCCATGAGGGGCCTCGTCGCTCAAAGGGCTGGGGGATGATGAATGGCTTGAGTGTACAGCCTCAGGCGCCGGTCAGTTTTTCGCGGAACACAAAAAAGACCGCGCCCAGGATGCACAGACCTGCCCAGAGGTAGTCCCACTTCAGATCTTCTTTCAGATAGAAGATGGAGAAGGGAACGAACACGGTGAGGGTGATCACCTCCTGCAGGATCTTGAGCTGGCCGACGGAGAGCACGGTGTGGCCGATGCGGTTGGCGGGCACCTGCAACAGGTATTCGAACAGTGCTATCCCCCAGCTCACCAGGGCGGCGATGATCCAGGGTTTGTGATTCATGCTCTTGAGATGGGCGTACCAGGCAAACGTCATGAAGACGTTGCTGCAGATGAGCAGGCCGATACTGGTCATGATGGGGTTCATTAGGTTCTCCTTTTAAATCAATGCATTTTATCTCGACTCCATGGGTTTTCATAAGTGGTGCTTGAGGGTATTTTTAGCTCACAAGGATGTAACAAAAGAAGGCGAAAGCTGGATGGGCAAGACAAGCTGGGGTGCGCTTTGTCTGTTGTTTGCCTGCTGGGCGCAAGGTGCGCCGACCCTGACGGTGGCCACCGATGTCTGGCCGCCGTTTCGCATGCTGGCAGAGAACGACGACTTCCAGGGGCTGGATATCGACATTCTGCGCCAGTTGCAGGCACGCAGCGGCATTGTGCTCACCCTCAAACGGGTGCCCTGGGGACGGGCACTCAAACAGATGCAGACCGGTCAGGTGGATCTGATGATAGGGCTGGCTCACACCGAGGAGCGGGCCGCCTTCATCGACTACCTGCAGCCGTCCTATTACCAGTGCCGGCCTGCCTTCTATGGCAAGCCCGCCGCCGTGGCCGGTCTCAGGCGCTACGAGGATCTGCGAGGCCGCGAGATAGGCTATGTGCTCAACTCCGCCTACTTCCCCCCCTTCGATGGCGACACCCAGCTCGACAAGCACGGGGTCCCCACCGAAGACCAGTTGCAGCGCATGGTGGAGCGGGGCCACCTGCCTCTGATGATAGGGACCGACTGCCAGGTGGATTACGCCCTGAGCCAGCGCAACGACGCCGGCCTCGTCAAGGCGCCCTTCCAGCCCGGTGGTGCTCTACCTCGGGATGAGCAAGCACTCACCCCACCATGAGCTGGGCCCCAAGCTGGCGCAGGCGTTGCTAGCCATGGTGGAGAGCGGCGAGATAGCGGCGCTGGCCAAGCCCTACCAGCCTTGACCTTGGGTGGTAACGCGCTGTTATCATGCAGCTTTCCTGCCTGCCCCCCGGCGGGCCTCGCTTCTTGGGGATCCCGTGTATCTCGCTCTCATCCGTCGCCAGCAGCGCTGGCAGCGCCGCTGGCTGCTCCTGCTGTCGCTGCTGACCCTGGCCCTGTTCCTGCTCTCCCTCGCCCTCGGGGAGTTCGTACTGCTGCCCTGGCAGCCGCTGGGGGATCTGGAGCTGCGCATCCTGCTGGAGCTGCGCCTGCCGCGCGCCCTGCTGGCCCTGCTGGCGGGGGCCTCCCTTGCCTGCGGTGGTGCCGTGCTCCAGGTGATGCTGCACAACCCGGTGGCGGAACCCGGCCTGCTTGGCGTCTCGAGCGGCGCTGGCCTCGCCGCCATGGTGGCGATGGCGGTGGCCAAGGGGCTCGGGCTCTATCTGCCAGGTTGGGGGTTGTCGCTGGCGGCCTTTGGCGGCGCCCTGGTGGTGACCATGCTGCTCATCCGTCTCGCACGCCGGGCACGGCTCGGCCATGGGCGGCTGCTGCTGTTCGGGGTCGCCATCGGCATCCTTACCAATGCGGCCATGACCTGGCTGATGTATTTCGCCGACGACGGCGCCTTGCGGGAATTCATGTTCTGGATGATGGGCAGCCTCGCCTACGGCAGCCAGCAGCTTGCCTGGTGGTGGCTGGTGCTGCCCCTCACCCTCGGCTGGCTCTGCTGGCAGGGGCGGGCACTGCAACAACTGCTGCTGGGGGAGACCCAGGCCCGCCTTATGGGGTTGAACGTGGACAGCATGCGGGTACGCCTGGTGCTGGCGGTCTGCCTGCTCACCGGGGTGGCGGTCTCCCTGTGCGGCGTCATCGGTTTCGTCGGCCTGGTAGTGCCTCACCTGCTGCGCCTGTGCGGTGGCAGCGATCAGCGCTTCCTGCTGCCCGCCTCGGCGCTTGGGGGTGGCGCCCTGCTGCTCGGGGCCGATCTGGTGGCCCGCTCGGCGCTGCACGCCGGTGAGTTGCCCATCGGGGTCATCACCGCCTCGGTGGGCGCCCCGCTCTTTATCTATCTGCTGCTGAGGCAAGATGCCGATGTGTCCCGCTGATCCCGCCCCCTGGCGGCTGGAGGCCCGCGCCCTGGCCATCCCCCATCGCCTCGCCCCCCTGGATCTGGCCTGGTTCGGTGGTCAGCTGGTGGCCCTGCTCGGCCCCAACGGCAGCGGCAAGTCCTCCCTGCTCGGGGCCCTGGCGGGCCTGCTGCCCGCCGATGGCGCCGTCTTGCTGGGAGGAGAGGTCATCACGACCCTGAGCTGGCCCGAGCTTGCAACGCGGCGCGCCATGCTGCCCCAGCGCCAGCCCCAGCTGTTCCACATCCCGGTGTTCCAGGTGCTGAGCCTGGGGCTGGAGGAGGGGGGCCCCGATGCCCAGGCACAGGCGGTGGCGGATGTGTGCGACGCCCTGGAACTGGCGCCCCTGCTGGCACGGGACTTCAGCCGCTTGTCCGGGGGGGAGCAGCAGCGGGTGCTGATCGCCCGCACTCTGCTGCAACTGTGGCCAAGCCTCAACCCGACCGGGCGGGTGCTGCTGCTGGACGAACCCCTGGCGGGGCTGGATCTGCATCACCAGATGGCGCTGCTGCGGCTGCTCAAGCAGCTGGCCGCGCAGGGATTGCTGGTGGTGGTGGCCATCCACGACATCAATCTGGCCATCGACTGGGCGGATCGCGTGCTCTGCCTGCAACAGGGCCGCGTGGTGGGGGAAGGGGACGTCGGGATCATCGACGAGGCGCTGCTGGAGCGGGTGTTCCAGATCCGCACCGATCGCATCGAGGCGGCCGGCCGCACCTGGTTTATGCCGAGCCTGTGAGGCGGGCTTCCCCCTCATCCCCAGCCCTTCTCCCATTCTTTTGAAACAAGTGGGAGAAGGGAGCTGCTCCGTCGACTACGGATACAGCATTGAAAACCTGCAGAGGCTGAGTGAAGCCAAGGTGGGCGAGTGAATCACTGTGGAAATGAAAAGAGCCAGGCATCCGTGATGCCTGGCTCTTTTGGTAGAGAGAGCGTTGAGCGGTTGCTCAGGCTTTCTGCTTGTCCAGCCGCACCTGGGCGGCTTCTGCCAGCATGGCCAGCAGGGTTTCGGTGTCACTCCACGACAGACAGGCATCGGTGATGCTCTGGCCGAAGGTGGCGGCACAGCCGTTCTCCACGTCCTGACGCCCTTCCACCAGGAAGCTCTCGGCCATGATGCCGGCGATGCCGGTGCGGCCGCGGCGCAGCTGATCGCAGATATCCTGGGCCACCAGCAGTTGGCGGCGGTGATCCTTCATGCTGTTGCCGTGGCTGAAGTCCACCACCAGGCGCTCCGGCAGGCCCACCTGGGCCAGAGCCTCGCACGCCTCGTCGATGCTGGCGGTGTCGTAGTTGGGCCTGTGGCCGCCGCGCAGGATCACGTGGCCGTAGGGGTTGCCGGCGGTGCGGTAGATGGTCATCTTGCCGTCCTTGTCCGGGGAGTAGAAGATGTGGCTGTGACGGGCGGCGCGCACCGCATCGATGGCGATGCGGGTGTTGCCGTCGGTGCCGTTCTTGAACCCCACCGGGCAGGAGAGGGCGGAGGCCATCTCCCGGTGAACCTGGGACTCGGTGGTGCGCGCGCCGATGGCGCCCCAGGTGATGAGATCGCTGATGTACTGGCCGGTCACCATGTCGAGGAACTCGGTGGCGGTGGGCATGCCGGTCTCGTTGATGTCCACCAGCAGTTTGCGGGCCAGTTTGAGCCCTTCATTGACGTCGAAACTGCCGTCCAGGCGCGGATCATTGATGAGCCCCTTCCAGCCGACGATGGTGCGCGGCTTTTCGAAGTAGGTGCGCATCACGATGCACAGGCTCTCTTTGTACTCTTCACGCAGGGTGTTCAGACGCAGGGCGTATTCGTGGGCGGCGGCGGGATCGTGGATGGAGCAGGGGCCGACGATGACCAGCAGGCGCTGATCCTCACCGGACAGAATGGCTTCCACTTGGCGGCGGGCATCCAGCAGGTTCTGGGCGATGGTGTCGGTTAACGGGAAGGCGTGCGCCAGCTCGCTGGGGGTGATCAGGGCCTCCAGGCGACGGGTGCGCAATTCATCGGTGTGAATGGACATACGACTCAATTCTCGAGTGGATAAGGTGGGCGGGATGCCAAAATGCAAGGGAATAAAATAAAGCAAAAGTCACCCGATGGAAACCTTGGGCGGCTCTGATAGGATGTGAACCCAAAAGCCATTTCAAATGAGGTAGTTATCGTGGCAAAGCCAGGCGCGACCGGGATCACCCGCATCATCAACGCAACCGGTTACAGCATGAAAGGTCTCAAATCGGCCTGGGTCAACGAGGCCGCCTTCCGTCAGGAGCTGCTGCTCATCTTGCTGCTGATGCCGCTGGCATTCTGGATAGGTGACTCCCTCAACGAGATCCTGCTGCTCGTCTGTATCAGCTGGCTGGTGGTGATCGTCGAGGTGCTCAACTCCGCCGTGGAGGCGGTGGTGGATCGCATCGGCTCCGAGCATCACGAACTCTCGGGCCGCGCCAAGGATCTGGGCTCCGCCGCCGTCTTCATCGCCCTGGCCCTCAATGCCCTGGTGTGGGGTGCCCTGGTGGGCCGCAACCTGCTGGGCTGGTGGTAGGTTGCGAGAGCAAGCTTTCTTCTGACATAAAAAAGCCCGTCATCACGACGGGCTTTTTGCTGCGCAGATAAGGGTTTATCAGTGCAGGATCCGGGCACGGATGGTGCCATTGATCTCTTTGAGACGGGCCAGGGCCTTCTCGCTGTGCTCGGTTTCGACGTCGATGACCACGTAACCGATCTCGCTGCTGGTCTGCAGGTACTGACCGGCGATGTTGATCCCCTCGTCGGCGAAGATCTGGTTGATCTGGTTCATCACGCCGGGCTGGTTGCGGTGAATGTGCAGCAGGCGGCTGGAGCCCTTGTGGCCGGGCAGGGAGACTTCCGGGAAGTTGACCGCGGAGAGGGTGGAGCCGTTGTCGGAGTATTTGACCAGCTTGTTGGCCACTTCCAGACCGATGTTCTCCTGGGCTTCCTGGGTGGAGCCGCCGATGTGGGGGGTCAGGATCACGTTGTCCAGGCCGCGCAGGGGGGTGAGGAACTCCTCGTCGTTGGACTTGGGCTCCACCGGGAAGACGTCGATGGCGGCGCCGGAGAGGTGGCCGCTCTTGATGACGTCGGCCAGGGCGTCGATGTCCACCACGGTGCCGCGGGAGGCGTTGATGAAGATGGCGCCCGGTTTCATCATGCGCAGTTGCTCTGCACCGATGAGATCCTTGGTGGAGGCGGTTTCCGGTACGTGCAGGCTGATGACGTCAGACATGTTGAGCAGCTCCACCAGGTTCGGCACCTGGATGGCGTTGCCAAGGGAGAGCTTGTTCTCGATGTCGTAGTAGTAGACCTTCATGCCGATCATCTCGGCGATGATGCCAAGCTGGGTACCGATGTGGCCGTAGCCGATGATGCCGAGCTTCTTGCCGCGGGCTTCGACGCTGCGGTTGGCCAGCTTCTCCCAGACGCCGCGATGGCACTTGGCGTTCTTCTCGGGAATACCGCGCAGCAGCAGCAGGATCTCCCCCAGTACCAGTTCGGCCACGGAGCGGGTGTTGGAGAAGGGGGCGTTGAAGACGGGGATGCCGCGCACGTGGGCGGCGTCGAGGGAGACCTGGTTGGTGCCGATGCAGAAGCAGCCGATGGCCACCAGCTTGGTGGCGGCATCCAGCACCTTCTCGGTGATCTGGGTGCGTGAACGCAGGCCCACGAAATGCACGTCACGAATGCGCTCGATCAACTCCTCTTCCGACAGGGACGTCTTCAGATATTCCACATTGGTGTAGCCGGCTGCCCGAAAGGTCTCCACCGTGTTGGGATGGACTCCCTCCAGCAGCAGTACCTTGATCTTATCCTTGTCCAGCGAAAACTTGGCTGTCATGACGTTCCCTCTATTGTTTTGAAAAATGCGTTCAGGCTTGCAGTGTGAAGAAAACCGTAAAGTAGCAAAAACGTTTGGGAGAGGGAATATTTGTGACGAAAGTCAAATTCTTTGAAGTTATCAACGATTGTTGCAGATGTGCTGCTACAAGCCATTGAGGGATAACCAGAAACGGCGCCATGAGGCGCCGTTGTCCATTTGGGGCAGTCAGATTGACTGACCCGGGCAGGGGCTTGCCCGGAGGGGGAGGTCCGGGGAGCAGGCCTTAGTTGGTGATCACACCCTCGGGGGTGCCGATCAGCACAACGTCGGCGCCACGGTGGGCGAACAGGCCGTTGGTGACCACGCCCACGATGCTGTTGAGGCGGGTTTCCAGAGCCTTGGCATCGGTGATGGCCATGCCCTTGACGTCCAGGATGATGTTGCCGTTGTCGGTCACCACCCCTTCACGCCACACCGGGTTGCCGCCAAGGGCGCGGATCTCGCGGGCCACGTATTCGCGGGCCATGGGGATCACTTCCACCGGCAGGGGGAAGGTGCCCAGCACGTCGACGGTCTTGGTGTTGTCGATGATGCAGATGAACTGGTCGGCCACGGCGGCGACGATCTTCTCGCGGGTCAAGGCGGCGCCGCCCCCCTTGATCATGTCGCGGCTGGCGTTGATCTCGTCGGCACCATCCACGTAGACGGAGAGGGCATCGATGTCGTTGAGGTCAAACACCGGGATGCCGAGACCCTTGAGGCGCTCGGTGGAGGCGATGGAGCTCGACACCGCGCCCTTGATCTGGTCTTTCATGGTCGCCAGTGCGTCGATGAAGTGATTGACGGTAGAGCCGGTGCCCACCCCGACGATGGTGCCGGGTACCACGTATTTGAGCGCAGCCCAACCGGCCGCCTTCTTCATTTCATCTTGAGTCATGATGGATCCTTATGGAAAAAGCGGGCGCATTATATCCAAGCATCCCCCCCAGAGCGACCATGGTGCTCACGTTCCGGCGCAAAAATCCCCAAGATGTAAATCGTTTGCCTGTTTATTGAACCGAAGGGGGCGCCCCCGCCTGATCAGGCAAAGTGCCAGCTGCGGCTGGGGGTGATGATCTGGGGGAGCGGCACGTCCCACTGCTCCCGGGGGACGGCATCCACCTGCTGGCAGTCGTGGGCGAGCCCCAGGGGTCTTGGGCCGAGCTGGTGCTCGTGCCAGCAGGCGAGGGTGCGATCGTAGTAGCCGCCCCCCATGCCGAGGCGGTTGCCAGCCTCATCGAAGGCCACCAGCGGGGTGCAGATGATGTCCAGCATGCTGTGGGGCAGCACCTGCTGCACGTCGAGCTCGGGCTCGGCGATGCCGTAGCGGTTGCGGGTCATGGGGGTGGTGGCGGTGTAGCGCAAGAAGAGCAGGTGACCCGGGGTGAAGGGGTGCAGCACCGGCAGGTAGACCTCCTTTTGCCGGGCCCACAGCCAGTGGATGGCGGGCAGGGGATCGAGCTCCCCGTCGTTGGCCAGATAGAGGGCGATGCGACTGGCCGCGAGGATGCCGGGGTGTTCCTGGAAGCGTTCGACCAGCTGTTGGGCCGCCGCCTGCTGCTCGGCCTGGCTCAGGCTTTTTCTGCGCTGGCGAATGAGCTGGCGCAGGTTCTGGCGTTCGGGTTGGGTATCCGGCATGGGGACTCCTGGGCAAAGGTGGGCTGGCGCTACCTTAGCAAGGGGCCGACGGGATGAAAAGCTGATGGCGGGGCCGCCAGCCGGGCGGCCCCTGAGGTCGGGTGTCAGGAACGGTGGGGGGCGGGAGCCACTGCGCCCATCTGGTGCTTGAGGAAGACGGCCACGATGGCGGCCAGGGCCAGCGCCATGGGGTAGAGGCTCATGCTCACGACCAGGATCGGCGAGAGGGCGAAGATGGAACCCAGCAGCAGCGCCTGGGCGCCCCAGGGAATCAGCCCCTGTACCACGCAGGAGAAGATGTCCAGCATGGAGGCGGCGCGGCGCGGGGTGACCCCGTGATGGTCCGCCAGATCCCTGGCCACCTTGCTCGCGACTATGATGGCCACGGTGTTGTTGGCGGTGCACAGGTTGGTGAGGCTCACCACGCCGGCGATGCCGAGCTCGGCCGCCTTCTCGTTCTGCTCGCCATCGTGGTGGCGGGTGAAGCGGGCAATCAGGGCGGCGATGCGCTCACTTATCCAGGCTAGCCCCCCCTGGCGTTCCATCAGGGCACCCAGACCACCGATGAGCATGGAGAGCAGGAAGATCTCCTGCATGCTGGTGAAGCCCTGATAGATGTCCTTGCTGAACTGGCCGAGGGAGTAGCTGCCAAGCAGCCCCACGCCACCGGCCGCCAGGATGCCGAGCCCCAGTACCATGAAGACGTTCATGCCAGAGAGGGCCAGCACCAGGATCAGCAGATAGGGGGCGACCTTGAGCAAGTCCGCCTCGGCGGTGGGGGCCGGCGCTTCACCGGTGGAGCCCAGCACCAGATAGAGCAGGATCACCAGCACGGCGGCGGGGGCGGCAATCTTGATGTTCTCGCGAAACTTGTCCTTCATCTCGCAGCCCTGGCTGCGGGTGGCGGCGATGGTGGTGTCTGAGATGATGGAGAGGTTGTCCCCGAACATGGCGCCGGAGAGGATGGTCCCCGCCATCAGCATCGGATCGATGCCGGCGGCCTGGGCGACGCCCAGCGCCACCGGTGCCACGGCGCCGATGGTGCCCATGGAGGTACCCATGGCGGTGGCAATGAAGGCAGAGATGAGGAAGAGCCCCGGCAGCAGGCACCAGCCCGGAATGAGGGAGAGGCCGAGGGCGACCGTGGCATCCACCCCGCCGGTGGCCTTGGCCACGGTGGCGAAGGCGCCCGCCAGCAAATAGATGAGGCACATGGCCATGATGTTGCTCTCGCCCACCCCCTTGAAGAAGGTCTCGAGGTTCTTGTTGAACCCCTCGCGTCCCATCAGCAGGGCCAGCATGACGGCAGGCAGGGCGGCAACGGGGGCGGGGAGCTGGTAGAAGGCGAACTCGACCCCCTGCAGGGTCAGCCAGGTACCGGTACCGATGAAGAGGGCAAGAAAGACCAGAAGGGGCAGCAGGGCTCTGGCACGGGGTTGGGTCTGGATCATGTGTTCCTCGAAACTTGAACAATGACCTCCTGTCGTTGCCTGTGGCGCCTCCAGGGCGGGCACAGGGCGGGCATCCTGCCACCATGGGGGGCCAACAGTAGTGAGTCGGCCCGCCCGGGTCAAGATAGCCATCCAGATGGATAGGGCTTTTTACTTCGTTATTCTGATTTGTCTGTTTATTCCGTCATTTATTCTGTTTTTATTGAATTTATCGTTTAAATGTCGGGGTGGTTTGGCGGGCCAGATCGGGCTTTTCAAAGGGGGCGCGGGCTGGTAAAACGGTCTCTTTCCATAATAAAGAGATGAGAGGGTGGAGATGGACAATCCGATCCGTGTGGCCGTGATGGGCTGTAATGGTCGTATGGGCAAGGTGCTGCTGGAGGCTATCGCCAACGCCGAGGGCGTGGTGGTGGGAGCGGCGCTGGAACGACCGGGCTCTGCCGTGATCGGTCTGGATGCGGGTGAACTCAACGGCCTGGGGCGCCTTGGCGTCATCATCAGCGACAGTCTGGAGAAGGTGAAGGACGAATTCGATCTCATCATCGACTTCACTCGCCCCGAGGTGACCCTGGCGAACCTCGCCTTTGCACTGGCGCATGGCAAGCAGATGGTGATCGGCACCACCGGCTTTGACGAGGCGGGCAAGGCGGCCCTGCACGAGGCGGGCAAGCAGATCGGCATCGTCTTCGCCTCCAACTACTCGGTCGGGGTCAACCTGGTGTTCAAGCTGCTGGAGCAGGCGGCCAGGGTGATGGGGGAGTACACCGACATCGAGATCATCGAGGGGCACCACAGACACAAGGTGGATGCTCCGTCCGGCACTGCGCTCTCCATGGGGGAGGTGGTGGCGAAAACCCTGGGCCGGGATCTCAAAGAGTGCGCCGTCTATGGCCGTGAGGGGATCACCGGTGAGCGGGATCGCAACACCATCGGCTTTGCCACCATCCGCGCCGGCGATCTGGTGGGGGAGCACACCGTCATGTTCGCCGACATCGGCGAGCGGGTCGAGATCAGCCACAAGGCTTCCAGCCGTCTGACCTTCGCCAACGGTGCAGTGCGGGCGGGCAAGTGGCTCGGCCAGCAAGGGGCCGGTCTCTATGATATGCAGGATGTGCTCGGTCTGAAATAAACCGTCTTCAGGGGGAGTGCAGACTCCCGTACTGGTTGCCAAACCCCGGTCCGCCGGGGTTTTTTGTCACTTTTTTGTAGAAATGAGCCTTAATCATCACTTTTTGAGTGAACCTCGCTAAATCCTGCCATTCTTACAAGCCTGCCACCCTCTTGCGACAAAAATGTCATCAAGGGGTAACGGGTTTGGGTCTCAATATTCCCCTGCGGGGGGCATTTCGCCTTGATGTGAAATAGACTAAAAATGCAATCCAAGAAAAACGTTTTCTATTCTTGGCGTTCACTTTTCTGGCTTCAAATGGTGTTTTTGCTGTTGTGTTGTTTATTTTTTAATTTTCTATCTTGCTGTTTATTAAGTGGTAAATTTGGTTTTTTGTACGTTGCATGGCATCGGGCGCCGCTTTGTGGTCTGTGTTTGGCTTTTCTTTTTGAAGAGGGGGTTGCAAAGCGAGTGAGTGCATAGATAATGGGTAATGTTGCTTGTTTATTGAATTTAGATGCATTTCAAACGAGAAAAGACGTTGAAATGAGATCGTTTTTAAGTAGAATGCGCCCAATTTGCCAGAAATCTGCCGGGTTCGAGTCCTGTCAAAGACCGGAACCGAGCCCGCAACACCCAGGTAAATTGCTGAATTTAAAGCTAAATAACTGGAGGTTGTCTTGAATCACACTGCATTGCTAGTGCTGGAAGATGGAACTGTGTTCAAAGGCGTGTCGATAGGCGCCGAGGGATGTTCCGTTGGTGAAGTGGTTTTCAACACGTCGATGACGGGTTATCAGGAAATCCTCACAGATCCCTCCTATTCCCGTCAGATCGTTACCCTCACTTACCCCCATATAGGCAACACCGGCACCAACAGCGAAGATGAAGAGTCCAGTCAGGTCCATGCTCAGGGCCTCATCATCCGGGACCTTCCGATACTGGCCTCCAACTTCCGCAATCAGCAATCCCTCTCCGATTACCTCAAGTCTCACAACATCGTTGGCATCGCCGACATCGACACCCGCAAGCTGACCCGCATCCTGCGTGAAAAAGGCGCCCAGGCCGGTTGCATCCTGGCCGGCAAGCAGCTCGATGAAGCCCATGCCCTCGAACAGGCCCGCGCCTTCCCCGGTTTGAAGGGGATGGACCTGGCCAAGGAAGTGACCGTGAGCGAATCCTACAGCTGGACTGAAGGCAGCTGGCAGCTCGGCAAGGGTCATGTCACCCCGACGGCCGATGAGTTGAAATACCATGTGGTGGCCTACGACTTCGGCGTGAAGCGCAACATTCTGCGCATGCTGGTGGACCGTGGCTGCCGCCTGACCGTGGTGCCGGCCAAGACCCCGGCCGCCGAGGTACTGGCGATGAACCCGGATGGTATCTTCCTCTCCAACGGCCCCGGCGACCCCGAGCCGTGCGACTACGCCATCGAGGCGATCAAGACCTTCCTTGATACCAACACGCCGGTGTTCGGTATCTGCCTGGGCCACCAGTTGCTGGGCCTGGCCTCCGGCGCCAAGACC
The DNA here is from genome assembly GCF_002919855.1 of Aeromonas sp. ASNIH8. Classification (NCBI taxonomy): domain Bacteria; kingdom Pseudomonadati; phylum Pseudomonadota; class Gammaproteobacteria; order Aeromonadales; family Aeromonadaceae; genus Aeromonas; species Aeromonas sp. ASNIH8. The sequence goes on from NZ_PQLN01000021.1 coordinate 20,818, forward strand.
ATCAAGATGAAGTTCGGCCACCACGGTGCCAACCACCCGGTGAAGAGTCTGGACGACAACACCGTGATGATCACCGCCCAGAACCACGGCTTTGCGGTGGACGAGCAGACCCTGCCCGAGTGCCTGCGTGCCACCCACGTCTCCCTGTTCGATGGGTCGCTCCAGGGCATCCATCGCACCGACCGTCCGGCCTTCAGCTTCCAGGGTCACCCCGAAGCGAGCCCGGGCCCGCACGATTGTGCCGGTCTGTTCGACCACTTTATTGAATTGATTAAGCAGTATCGCGCCTAAGAGGATAAAGAGAGCCATGCCAAAACGTAACGACCTACAGAGCATCCTGATCCTCGGCGCCGGCCCCATCGTCATCGGTCAGGCCTGCGAATTCGACTACTCCGGCGCCCAGGCGTGCAAGGCCCTGAAAGAAGAGGGCTACCGCGTCATCCTGGTGAACTCCAACCCGGCCACCATCATGACCGACCCGGAGATGGCCGACGCCACCTACATCGAGCCCATCACCTGGGAAGTGGTGCGCGAGATCATCAAGAAAGAGCGCCCGGACGCCATCCTGCCCACCATGGGTGGTCAGACTGCGCTGAACTGCGCCCTGGCGCTGGAGCAGCATGGCGTGCTCAAGGAGTTCGGTGTCGAGATGATCGGCGCCACCGCCGACGCCATCGACAAGGCCGAGGATCGCTCCCGCTTTGACAAGGCCATGCGCAGCATCGGTCTCGAATGCCCCCGTGCCGGCATCGCCCACAACATGGAAGAGGCCTGGGGCGTGCAGCAGATGGTGGGCTTCCCCTGCATCATCCGTCCCTCCTTCACCATGGGCGGCTCCGGTGGCGGCATCGCCTACAACACCGAAGAGTTCGTCGAAATCTGCGAACGCGGCCTGGATCTCTCCCCCACCAAGGAGCTGCTCATCGACGAGTCGCTCATCGGCTGGAAAGAGTACGAGATGGAAGTGGTGCGGGATCGCAACGACAACTGCATCATCGTCTGCGCCATCGAGAACTTCGACCCCATGGGCATCCACACCGGTGACTCCATCACGGTCGCGCCAGCCCAGACGCTGACCGACAAGGAGTACCAGATCATGCGCAACGCCTCCATGGCGGTGCTGCGCGAGATCGGCGTCGAGACCGGCGGTTCCAACGTCCAGTTCGGCATCAACCCCAAAGACGGCCGCATGGTCATCATCGAGATGAACCCGCGGGTGTCGCGCTCCTCTGCGCTGGCCTCCAAGGCGACCGGCTTCCCCATCGCCAAGATCGCCGCCAAGCTCGCCATCGGTTACACCCTGGACGAGCTGATGAACGACATCACCGGCGGTCGCACCCCGGCCTCCTTCGAGCCGGCCATCGACTACGTGGTGACCAAGGTGCCGCGCTTCAACTTCGAGAAGTTCGCCGGTGCCAACGACCGTCTGACCACCCAGATGAAGTCCGTGGGTGAAGTGATGGCCATCGGCCGCAACTTCCAGGAGTCCCTGCACAAGGCCCTGCGTGGTCTCGAGACCGGCAAGACCGGCTTCGACCCCATGGTTGACCTGAACGCCCCCGACTCCCTGACCCGCATCCGTCACGAGCTGCAGGATGCCGGTGCCGAGCGCATCTTCTACATCGCCGACGCCTTCCGCGCCGGTCTCTCCATGGACGGCGTGTTCAAGCTGACCAAGATTGACCCCTGGTTCCTGGTGCAGATTGAAGAGCTGGTGAAACTGGAAGAGCAGGTGAAAGAGCGCGGCATGGCCGGTCTTGACGCCGACTTCCTGCGTGCCCTCAAGCGCAAAGGCTTTGCCGACGCGCGTCTGGCCAAGATCCTCGGCGTGGCCGAAGGGGAAGTGCGTAAATTGCGTGCCCGCCACAACATCTTCCCGGTCTACAAGCGGGTCGATACCTGCGCGGCCGAGTTCGCCACCAACACCGCCTACATGTACTCCAGCTATGACGAGGAGTGCGAGGCCAACCCCACCAACCGCGACAAGATCATGGTCATCGGTGGCGGCCCGAACCGTATCGGTCAGGGCATCGAGTTCGACTACTGCTGCGTACACGCGGCCCTGGCCCTGCGTGAAGACGGTTACGAGACCATCATGGTCAACTGCAACCCGGAAACCGTCTCCACCGACTACGACACTTCCGACCGTCTCTACTTCGAGCCAGTCACCCTGGAAGACGTGCTGGAAATCGTGCGGGTCGAGCAGCCCAAGGGCGTCATCGTCCAGTACGGCGGCCAGACTCCGCTGAAACTGGCGCGGGCATTGGAAGCCAACGGCGTGCCGGTGATTGGTACCAGCCCGGATGCCATCGACCGCGCGGAAGATCGCGAGCGCTTCCAGTCCGCCGTCGAGCGCCTGGGGCTCAAGCAGCCGGAAAACGGCACCGTCACCGCCCTGGAGCAGGCCGTGCAACTGGCCACGCGCATCACCTACCCGCTGGTGGTTCGCCCCTCCTACGTGCTGGGTGGCCGCGCCATGGAAATCGTCTATGACGAGCAGGACCTGCGCCGCTACTTCGCCGAGGCAGTGAGCGTCTCCAACGAGTCGCCTGTGCTGCTGGACCGCTTCCTGGACGACGCCACCGAGGTGGACGTGGACGCCATCTGCGACGGCGTTGACGTGGTCATCGGCGGCATCATGGAGCACATCGAACAGGCCGGCATTCACTCCGGTGACTCCGCCTGCTCCCTGCCGCCCTACACCCTGTCCAAGGCGATTCAGGACGAGATGCGCGAGCAGGTGCGCAAACTGGCGCTGGAACTTGGCGTGGTCGGTCTGATGAACGTGCAGTTCGCGGTGAAAGACAACGAGATCTACCTCATCGAGGTGAACCCCCGTGCCGCCCGTACCGTGCCCTTCGTCTCCAAGGCCACCGGCGCTCCGCTGGCCAAGATTGCCGCACGCGTCATGGCCGGTCAGAGCCTGAAAGAACAGGGCTTCACCACCGAGATCATCCCGCCCTACTACTCGGTGAAGGAAGTGGTACTGCCGTTCGCCAAGTTCCCGGGTGTGGACCCGCTGCTGGGGCCGGAAATGCGCTCCACCGGTGAAGTCATGGGGGTGGGCAGCAGCTTCGCCGAGGCCTATGCCAAGGCGCAGCTGGGTGCCGGTCACCAGGTGCCGAGCGAAGGTCGCGCCCTCTTGTCCGTGCGTCACGGCGACAAGGAGCGGGTGGTCAACCTGGCCGCCAAGCTGCTGGAGCTGGGCTATGACCTCGACGCCACCCACGGCACCGCCGTGACCTTGGGCGAGGCGAGCATCAACCCGCGTCTGGTCAACAAGGTGCACGAGGGGCGTCCGCACATTCTGGATCGCATCAAGAATGGCGAGTACACCTACATCGTCAACACCGCCGAGGGTCGTCAGGCCATCCAGGATTCCAAGCAGCTGCGCCGCGGCGCCCTGCAGCACAAGGTGGCCTACACCACCACGCTGCACGCGGCCTTCGCCACCTGCATGGCCATCAGTGTCGATGCCACCGCCAACGTCAACTCGGTGCAGGAGCTGCACGAGAGGGTGAACAACCGCTAAGAGCACCGGCAGCACGCTGCCCGCTCGATGCACGCAAACCCCGCCAGCGATGGCGGGGTTTTTTTATTGCCTGCGCCCGGCCACTCCCGGTGGGGGCGCCAGCAAGGAAGATGGGTGAGATGGCGGATAATGCATCATGGGTGGTGATACTCACCCCTTTATTGGAGATTCACTGCATCCATATTGCTGAATTGGTATGATGGGGTGCAATCTTCGCAATCTCTCGCCCCCACGACCTCCCTATACTGGGTGCTCATACAAACAAGGTCGTCTGCGCCGACACACCGAAAGGTGGCGTGCGAGAGGATCAGCGCCCGCAGCCCGATCCGGCTGCCGTGGCCGGCCCCGGTGACCGACGGGGGCCGCAGGAAAACCGGTCGCGGGGTTACCGCCGCGCGACTCGTCAGGGACGGTGTTACCGCACCAACCCGCTTCCCCTCCTTGCCCCACCCGCCTGTCGGCCCGGTCGTCCGGCGCCTCGCCCATCCGTCAAGGGAATCTGAATATGAGCTTCGATCATCGCAAATACCGCCGTGCCCCCGTGATCAACCTGGCGGATCGCCAGTGGCCCAACCGGGTACTGGAGCGGGCACCGCTCTGGTGCGCCGTGGACCTGCGCGATGGCAACCAGGCGCTGGTCGAGCCCATGACGGTGGCCCAGAAGCTGCAAATGTGGGCGCTGATGACCCACATCGGTTTCAAGCACATCGAGGTGGGCTTCCCGGCGGCCTCCCAGCCCGACTTCGATTTTGTGCGCGAACTCATCGAGCGCAACCTCATCCCCGATGACGTCACCATCCAGGTGCTGGTGCAGGCGCGCGAAGATCTGATCGCCCGCACCTTCGAGGCGCTCAAGGGGGCGAAGCGGGCCATCGTTCACGTCTACAACTCGGTCAACCCGACCCAGCGCAACTATGTGTTCAACTCAGGCAAGGACGGGGTCAAGGCCATCGCCGTGCAGGGGGCGCGCTGGGTGAGGGAGTATGCGGCCCGCAATCCGGGCACCGAGTGGAGTTTCCAGTATTCTCCGGAGAGCTTCAGCAGCACCGAGGTGGAGTTCGCCGTCGAGGTGTGTGACGCCGTCATCGACGAGTGGCGTGCCGCTGCCCGTCCCATGATCCTGAACCTCCCCGCCACGGTGGAGGTGAGCACCCCCAACGTGTTTGCGGATCAGGTGGAGTGGTTCTGCCGACACCTCAAGGCGCGATCCGAGGTGAGCATCTCTATCCACACCCACAACGACAGAGGCTGCGGGGTGGCCGCCGCCGAGCTGGCGGTGCTGGCGGGGGCGGATCGCATTGAGGGCACCCTGCTCGGCAACGGGGAGCGCACCGGCAACATGGACATCGTCACCATGGCCATGAACCTCTACAGCCAGGGGATTGACCCCGAGCTGGACCTGTCCGACATGGATGCCATCGTCGCCACCGTGGGGGCCTGCACCCAGATTGCCCTGCACCCGCGCCACCCCTATGCCGGCGAGCTGGTCTACACGGCGTTTTCCGGCAGCCACCAGGACGCCATCCGCAAGTCTCTCGCGGCAGAAAAACCGGATCACTACTGGGACGTGGCTTACCTGCCCATCGATCCTGCCGATCTCGGTCGCAGCTACGAGGCGGTGATCCGCATCAACAGCCAGTCCGGCAAGGGAGGGGTGACCTATCTGCTGGAGCGTGACCTCGGTCTGCAACTGCCGCGCTGGCTGCAAATCGACTTCAGCCGCCGGGTTCAAGCCGAGGCTGAGGCGAGCAGCAGCGAAATCAGCCCGGAGCAGATCCGCACCCTGTTCGAGCAGCACTATCTTGAGCCGGCCCACGGCTATCGCATCGGGCGCTTCCAGCTCGGTCATGACAGTCAGGAGAGCCTGCGCCTGGAGTTGCAGACCCCCCACGGCACCCTGCAATTGTGTGGTGAAGGGGAGGGTGCCATCACGGCCCTGGTCAACGGCTGGCAGCGTCAGACCGGCATGCACATCGATGTGCTGGATTACTCCGAGCATGCGCTCACCGCCGGCACCGAATCCCGCGCCGCCGCCTATGTGCTGCTGAGCGTCGAGGGCACCCGGATGTGTGGCGTCGCCGTCGGTCGCGACGTGGTCAACGCCTCCCTGCAGGCGGTGATCAACGGCGCCGCCCAGCATCAGGCCCTGCGCCAGAGCGCCTGAGGCGGCACTGCCCACTTGCCGTGAGGACGAGCAGGGAAGGGCCGCCCGCCCCGATGTCACGGCAGATCGCGCCGTCCCCGTTGCAACAATCCCCTGACCCCTATGGTGAGGGGATTGTTTTTTATGGAAAAATCGGCCCACAATATCAGTGATTTGCCACCAGGAATGCCGTCGGGGTTCGCTGGCGATGGCAGCCAACGGCTGCCATTCGGGATAGAAGACATGCGCGCTTGGAGCCCAAAACATGATGAAGACTCCCCTCAGGTTATCCGTTCACCCCGCCCGGTTCTTCTCGCTTCCTCCCTGCCGTCGTCTCGCGCTGGTGAGCCTGCCCTGTCTGTTGCTGCTGACGGGGATCCTGGCCGGGGTCAGCTTTGATCCCCTGGCAGAGCACAACCTCTATACCGTCGGGGCTCTGGCCGAAGCGCTCAACGTGCTGACTCTGCTGTTCATGTTCTGGGTAGTGCAGTGTGCCCAGATCACCTTGAGAACCTATCTCTCCCTCACCGGCGGGCTGACCCTCTGGCTCGTTTCCGGCGTCATCGATCTGATGGATGAAGTCTATTTCCAGCCCTGGTGGCTCTCCACGGTGGAAGACAGCCTGCGCACGATCGGCATGCTGGCCTCGGCCTGGGGTGTGCTGCTGATGGTGCAGCAGATGTATGGCACCCAGATGCGGCTCTCCTCTCTCGCCATGTCAGACGAGCTGACCGGGCTCTCCAATCGCCGCGCGTTTCGCGCCGTGCTGGAGGCGCACGGAGAGGAGGGGACGCCGCTCCTGCTGCTGGATCTCGATCACTTCAAGCTGATCAACGATCGCTATGGCCACGCCATCGGCGACAATGTGCTGCGTGAATTCAGCACCCTGCTGCGCCAGCTCTGCCCATTGGATGGGGTGGTGGCACGCCTTGGGGGAGAGGAGTTTGCCATCTGGCTGCCCGGCATGACGGGCGACAAGGCCCGTGCGCTGGCGGAGCAGATAAGGTGCGCGACCGAAGAGCTGGTCTCAGGTGACGGGGTAAGATTCACCGTGAGCCTTGCCCTGGGCATCAGCCAGAGCGGGGAGGGGGTGGATGCCCTGCTCCAGCGCACCGATCTCGCCCTCTATCAGGCCAAGCACCTGGGACGCAACCGGGTGGAGCTGGCGTGATGACGCCAGGGAATGCCGCAGCCAGCGGGCCAGCCGGTTCATCCGCCTTCATCTTGTCAGACTTGTTCCCTACAATGTCCGCCTCCATGCATTCGAGCCCTCTCATTCGCGATGAGGGGCAGGTCCCGCTCTTCAGGAAGCCTTCATGATCCCCTCTCACTCCTTGTTTGATGCCCATTGGCGCTGGCTGTCACTGCTTTCCCTTGCCCTGCTGTCGGGTTGTGCCAGCGAGCCTCCCGCCCCGACCAGCCCGGCGACGCCGGCGGGGCGCCCCATTCCCAAGGCGATGCAGCCGCAAAAACCGGCCGACATGAAGAGCCGCATCGTGCGCTTCCTGCCGCGCAGCGTGGTGGACAAGCCAGGCTGGGCCAATGACGTGGTGACGGCGCTCACCACCCAGGGGCTGACGGTGAGCGATCACAACGTCTGCAGCGTGCTGGCGGTGGCGGAGCAGGAGGCGACCTATCAGGCGGACCCCGTGGTGCCCAACCTCAACAAGATTGCCTGGAAGGAGATCAATGCCCGGGCCGGCAAGCTGCTCATCCCCGAGTTCATGGTGCGCACGGCCCTCTCCATCCAATCCCCCACCGGCAAGAGCTATGCCGAGCGCATCGACAAACTTCGCACCGAGCGGGAGATGAGCGAGATCTTCGAAGACATGACAGGCAGCGTCCCCATGGGCAAGCAGCTCTTTGGCAATCTCAACCCGGTACGCACCGGCGGCCCCATGCAGGTGAGCGTCGCCTTTGCTGAGGCCAACGCCCGTGGCTACCCCTATCCCGTGAAGGAGTCCATTCGCCACGAGGTGTTCACTCGTCGCGGCGGCATCTGGTTTGGCACCAAACACATCTTCGGCTATCCCGCGGACTACCCGGATACCCTCTATCGCTTCGCCGACTTCAATGCGGGCTGGTACGCGAGCCGCAATGCGGCCTTCCAGGCGGCGGTAAGCCGGGTGAGTGGCAAGCCCCTGGCCCTGGATGGGGATCTCATCCGCTACGACTCGGATCTGCCCGGCAAGACCGAACTCGCGGTCCACAGCGTCGCCAGCCGCGTCAACATGAGCAAGCAGGCCATTCACCAGAGCCTGAAGCTGGGGGACAGCAGCGACTTTGCCAAAAGCGATCTCTACCACAGGGTCTTCGCCCTGGCCGACAAACAGGCCGGGACACGGCAACCCCGCGCCATCTTGCCCGGTATCCAGCTAAAGAGCCCCAAGATCACCCGCAATCTCACCACCGCCTGGTTTGCCAAGCGGGTGGATGAGCGCGAGCAGCGCTGCGTGCAGAAGATGGCAACGATCCGCTGATTTGCTGAAATAACAAAGGCGGCCAATTGGCCGCCTTTGTTTTATGCCTCCGTCGTTCAGCCTTCCCATCTACTTCATCAGCGCTCTGGTCCCCCTGCATGTGGGGAATTCATGGCATCCCCAGAACGGTTTTCCCTTGTTGTCACCTCTACCGGCAGTGCGCAATACCATGGTGCTGCCACATCTGGGGCAGATCGGGGGTGGATTGTCCGGTGGCGATACGCTCTGTGAGGGTGGGTTTGCAACTGATTGCCTGACAGGTTCGCGGGTGGAAACATGGTTGGCGGATGGGTCGGCATGACGAGTCTTGAGCTGGGTGACATGCTGTCTGTGAGTCTGCCAGTTGGCGGCAAGTCGCCCTTGTTGAATGGTGTCGACAACGTGAGCGACCTCGCTCTCGGCCAATACCGGCGTGGTTATACCCTTGACGTAGCGAATGAGCCCGCGGTTCATCACGTTCTGCGGCATAGGGGTCTTGAAGGTGCAGTCGCCGATAAAGAAGATGACGGAGTGAAGCTGGTTGTCTGAGAGCCCCAGCAGGGATTTGAGGGTCATCATGTGCAGGTGGTTCTGATGCAGCGGGTTCTGGAAGCTGTGCTTGCGGCGATAGATCTGCTGGGTCCAGCTTTTCTGGGTCGGGTTGCCGAATATCCAGCCCTTCATGTTCTTGGTCTCAATCACGAATAGCCCGAAGCGAGAGACGATCACGTGATCGATCTGAGTGCTGCCCTGGGGGGTGGGCAGGGTCACGTCCTTGAGCAGGCGATATTCCCGCTTGTCGAGAAATAGCCGAATACAGAGATTGATAAACCACTCCCCGACCATCCCTTTGAACCAGGCCGTTTTGAGCAGGGTGGCAATCAACAGCAGTGGCAGGAGAAACCAGAGCTGAGTCAGCAGCGGCGCTATGGCAGCAGTGATATCCATGTGATTTAGCCTTCACAGATCCCGGTCAGGGATGGGTCTCGATGGGGATGATGCTGCGACACTTGGGGTATTCGGGGCAGCCCCAGAAGCTGTTACCCTTGGTATCTCCCCGTTTGCTGGTCCTCAGTACCATGGTTGTGCCGCATTTTGGACAAACCGGTGCTGTACCTGCATGGGCGGCCACGTTGTCCTGCGGGTCACTGTCGCTTGCGACGCGCTCCAACGTGATGCGCACCTCCTCGCTCACCCGAATAATGCGCTGAGCTTCATCGTAGGCATCGCGGTACAGCTCACTGTCATCCGCCCGCCGGATCAACACCCCCATCTCGTTGTTGTTCACCTGGCTGAATTCGTAGAGGTTCAGGCTGGTGACAATGCACATCTCCTCATTGAGGTAGCACTTGGCATGGAGATTTTTGCAAAAGCTGGTGCGGATATAGGTGAGCTCCTTGAGCCAGCTGATCTCTTCCGGTTGGAGTTCGCTCTTGCCATAGACGATCCGCACATCGATCTTGAGCCGGTTCTTGTCGGTCAGCAGCTCCTTGATCCTGTCATTGAGTTTGAGAAAGGGGCTGATCAGGATTAACCGCTCCTTGGCATCCTTTATCAGCTCTTCGAGGAAATAGTTGGTTGCGCTGGTATTCAGAAATTTGGCCATAACAAGCTCCCTGTCCCTGGAAATGTCATGTGTTCTCTGCTCAACAGTAGGTAGTCAGCCTGACCACAATCCCCGGCGTGGTTCTGCTTTACGTCTTCACCCACCGTCCGTATCCCCATGCTAGGAGATACAGGTGGGACCTCATAGCGGCAATGGAGTCAAATGTGCGTTCAGTCAGAGATTTGGTGATGGGGACGGTTCATGTCGCCTTGCTGCGCTAGAAACTCATCGCCAGTCCGATGGAGTAGCCGCTGGTACTGTTGCTGAACATATAGCGGGCCACCAGCCGGGTGCGGGTGATGAAGATGTCGTACTTGCTGCTGTCGAGTTCGAGGCCAAGTCCCAGGGAGTTGAGGCTGTTGAAACCGAGCTGCCCCCGTTGCTGCCCCAGGTATTCGGTTCTGGCCCCTTCCAGCACGTAGCGAAGGGGCCTGTCCAGCAGGGTCCAGTGCCACAGGGGGGCGCGGCGGCGCAGGTAAAGCCCGAGGTTTTCCGCATCGGCCTGACCGCTGACGCTCTCGGCGGTGCCGGTGAAGCTTTGCAGATGCTGGTAGGAGTAGCGCAGCTCGGCATCGATGTCCTGGGCGGCGGAGAAGAGTTCATAGTCCAGCATCAATGAGCCGCCGAGGCCATAGACATTGAGGGTGCCGCCGTCGAGGAAGTCCAGATTCTGGCCACTCCTGTGCTCGAGCAGGGCGGCCCCGATGCGAAGGTCGCTGGCCACCGTGCCCAGGGTGACATTGGCGATGGGCCGCAGCACCAGATTGCCACCAAAGCGATCCCGGTGGACGCCGATATCCCAGCCGATGCCGCCGGTGGCGCTCAGGCTGTTCCATTTGGTGGGTATGGTGCGGGTCTCGTTGCCATCGGTGAACACAAACTGGGGATCGTAGCGGCTGTAACCCAGGGTGCCCTCCAGATAGAGGGGAACATCCTCGCTCAGGGTGGCGCCACCCCCGAACTGGGTGATGGTGAGGGCGGAGGTGTCGTTGGTGCCGCTGCCGATATTCAGGTTGCTGGCGGTGATATCCGGCACCACGGCGTAGCTCATCAGGGAGACGACGGCGTTGGCGCGCTGTTGAACCAGGCTCTCGTCGCTGGCACGGGCCTTTGTCACAAGACCGGCAGAGACGCCGGCAATAACCGCCAGCAAGGAAAGTGTGTGAAAAGAGAGCTGTCTTGCCATACCTGGCTCCATGAGTACCCCATCCATTGGGGCATGTTCACACTGTAACGGGTTTCATCTGGCTTGGCAGCCTGGCAAGGGCCGACCCGTCCTGTTTTGGGGTGTGCGCATTGGCCTGATGGGCCAAGCTGCCCTCGCTTTGGCGGGGGCAGGGGGGGCGAGAAGGGTGAACCGCTGGGCAGAAATCACAGACATTAATTTATTGTTCAGTTCCCCGGGTGTATAAGAGGCCTCCCATACGAACATTGGGGTGGTAGCAGGGATGGATTACCAGACGGGGCCTTCGGGTCATCATGACGAATGCGCATTACGTTGATGGGAGTCACACCAGATGCAGGACATGCTGCTTGCCATATGGCATCAGGATTTTGATCAGCTTATACAAATGCAGGCAATCGGTCTGCTCGTCACCTGTCTGGTGGTGATCCTCTTCCTTGAATCGAGCTTCGTCTTTCTGCCCCTGCCCGGTGACAGCCTGGTGCTGCTGGCGGGCGGTCTGGTGGGCATGGGGGTGCTGGGGCCCGAGGTGACCTTGCTCTATCTGCCGCTCGCGGCCGGGATAGGGAGCGTGCTCGCCTACTGGCAGGGGCAGGCACTGCATGGCACCCGTTTCATGGGCCATGTGGAGCGAATGATCCCGGAAGGGAGCCTGCCCAGGGCCTCCCGACTGCTGGATCGTTACGGCTTCTGGGCCATGTTCGTGTCCCGTTTCATCCCCTTCGTGAGAGTGTTGACCCCCATGTTGATGGGAGTCTCCCGCCTGCACCTGCTGCGGGTGGCCGTGGCGAGTTTTGCCAGCGCCTTCCTCTGGTCCCTGGTGCTGAGCATGGCCGGCAAGATGGTGATGGCGACCCCGGTCTTTGCCCATCATCAGGAGCTGCTGACCAAGTGCCTGCTTGTCACCTCTTTCGGGTTGTTCGTCATCGCGGTGGCGGCCATCGGCATGCGGCTGCTCAAGCGTCCGAGCAAGCGGGTGCGCTGATCTCACTGCCCGGGCTGCGCCTGCTGCCGCGTCTGGCGGGCGCAGCCCCCGGAAAAATACAGACCATTTGAGGCGGCATTCCTGCCGCCTATCTGTTACACTTCGCGCCCGCCATTTTCCGGCTCATCTTCTGATCTGATGTCAGACCCAGCCGTCCTTGGCTTCACGCCTCGCCGATGCCAGGCCACACGCCGGCCCAGGCCACCCACGCCAACTACAGCTCCGCTGGAACACAGGAACCCAACATGAGATTTGAATCGTTCGATTTTGCCCCCGAGATTTTGCGCGCCATCTCAGATTGCGGTTATCAGGAGATGACCCCTGTGCAGAGCCAGGCCATCCCGGCCATTCGCCGTGGCCGCGATGTGCTGGCCAGTGCCCAGACCGGTACCGGCAAGACAGCCGCCTTTGCGTTGCCCATCCTGCAACGCCTGGTAGACAACCCGGCGCCGGTGCAGCCTTCCAATGCCCGCGTGCTGATCCTGACCCCGACCCGCGAGCTGGCGGCCCAGGTGGCGAGCAATATCAACGATTTTGCCAAGTATCTTGATATCACTACCCTCACCATCGTGGGTGGTGGCAAACAGGATGTGCAGGCCAAGAAGCTCAAAGCGGGCGCACACATCATAGTGGCCACCCCTGGCCGTCTGCTCGAGCACCTCACCGCCTGCAACCTGAGCCTCTCCGGGGTCGAGACCCTGGTGCTGGACGAGGCGGATCGCATCCTCGACATGGGCTTTAGCGCCGATGTGCAGCAGATCCTGCAGGCGGTCAACAAGACCCGCCAGAACCTGCTCTTCTCCGCCACCTTCTCCGAGGCGGTGAAAAAGCTGGCCAACCTCATGCTGGACAAACCCCAGGTGGTGGCCGTCGACAAGCAGAACTCCACTGCCGACACCGTGAGCCATACCGTTTATCCGGTGGAACAGAAGCGCAAGCGCGAGCTGCTCTCCGAGCTTATCGGCAAGCAGAACTGGCAGCAGGTGCTGGTGTTTGCCAGCACCCGCGAGAGTTGCGATGAACTGGTGGAGGAGCTCAACCTAGACGGCATCAAGTCTGCCGTGGTGCACGGTGACAAGGCCCAGGGGAGCCGTCGCCGTGCCTTGCGTGAATTCACCGAAGGCAAGCTGCGGGTGCTGGTGGCCACCGAGGTGGCCGCCCGCGGCCTGGACATTCCGAGCCTGGAATACGTGGTCAACTATGATCTGCCGTTCCTCGCGGAAGATTACGTGCACCGTATCGGCCGAACCGGTCGCGCTGGCAAGAGCGGCATGGCCATCTCCTTCGTCAGTCGCGAGGAGGAGCGCACCCTGCTGGAGATCGAGGCCCTCATCGGCCAGAAGATCCGCCGCATCATGGTGCCGGGTTACGAGGTGAGCAGCCGTGACGACCTCATCAAGCAGTTGCAGGAGCGCCGCCGCTTCGGCAAGCGCCCGCAGCGTGAAGACAATGCCGCCGCCCAGGCCATGGCCGAGGCGAAACTGCAAGGTCAGCGCCTCAAGCGTCTGGCGGCGGCCAAGAAGCCCCGTCAACCGAAATAAGGCAACGTCGCACCCTCCCGGTCGGGGAGGGGCGTTTACTCTCCAAAGGCGCCACTGGCGCCTTTGTGCTGTCGATGACGCGGCCCCTGGCCGCCCCGTTTCAAGAGGATCCGAGATGACCCTTCCTGCTTACAATCAGGCCCTGCTCGAGATGGCCCGCCAGAGCCTGGCGGAGCTGGAGCGCACCGCTGCCCAGAAGACGGGCAAACGCACCCCCGCCCAGGAGAGCCACTTTCTCTGTACCTGGATGGCGGATTCTCTCAAGGAGAAACGCTTCTCCCGGCTGGTGATGGAGGATCTCAAGGCCTGGGTGCAACTGGGGCGGACGCTGGGGGCGGGGGCCGATCTCAAGGGGCTGCTTGAGCGGGTGCAGCGCCAGTATGAGCGTGCCATGCATGAGCCGGTACAGCTGGGGGCGCGCCTGGCCGATCTGCTTTTGGTGCTGGAGGGGGCGGGCTGGCTGGTGTTCACTGACAGCGAACTGCACACCCGGCAGCGGCTGCTGAGCCAGGGGCAATCCAGCCTGATCATCTCGGCCAGCGAGTATCAGGGCCATATCGAGGGAGGTGAGCTGGTCAAGCCCCTCACCCTCTATGTGCGCGGGGACGAGCAGGTACTGGCCGAGGCGGCATTTGCCCGGGGCCTGCTGCTGAGCCAAGGCAACAAGAAAACCACCCTGGTCAAGCACCACAAGGCCTATCGGCTGATGCCGGGCAACGCGCAGCCTGCCCTGGCGCTGCTGTCCTCCTGATCCCGCCTTCTCATCCCGTCACCCGGCCCTGCGCCGGGTTTTTTTATGGCAAATGCACCCCACGGGGTTGCCTGCACGCTCGGGCCGGGCGGGCAATCTTTGTCGCAGCCAAGGGGCTCCCCCTCTGATGGGGGGCGTCCCCCATATGGAGGGATGGTGGGGTGGTGCTTCTGCTCTAGGGTGGATGGGCCCCAAAGAGGGCCTTAAAGGAAGCAGACCGCCTGACAAGGCGACACTCAATGAATGAGGAAACATGATGAAAGCGACTCCAATTGCCCTGTTGCTGGCCGGCGTGCTGGCGTCCCCGCTCTGCGCCGCCGGACTCGATGCCCGGCTCACCCTGGTGGAGGGCAGCACAGACGATGTGCGCGTCAACCTGACCCTGACCAACACCGGGGAGAAGCCGGTTCGTCTGCTCAAATGGCAACTGCCGGGCAGCGAGGATGCTCCCCTGTTCCAGGTGGAGCGTGACGGCCAGCCGGTGGATTACGAAGGGGCCCTGATCAAGCGGGCCGCACCGAGTGACAAGGACTACCAACTGCTCAAGGCGGGCCAGAGCCTGACAGTGCAGGCGGAGGTCTCCGGTCTCTACGACATGAGTGCCCAGGGCCAGTACAGCATCCGTTACCTGCTGCCGACCGTGGCGCAGGAGGGGAAAGCGGCCAAGGCCAAACAGGCCCAGGCGAGCGAGTCCAATGCCGTGACCCTCTGGGTGGACGGGGTGAGCGACGATCGGGTGCTGGCCAAGGCGGCGGTGGCCGAGCCCCAGGCGGTGAGCGCCTCGGTCAGCTTCAGCGGCCGTTGCACCAACACCCAGAAGAGCGACATCCTGGCGGCGCTCGATGCCGCGAGTGGCATCGCCAACAACTCCAGCAGCTACCTCGCGGTGGACAAGCCGAATGGGCAGCGCTACCGCAGCTGGTTTGGCGCCTATGACGCCACCCGCTGGAACCAGGCCGAGACCAACTTCAGCAAGATCAAGGATGCCATCGACAACAAGCCGCTCACCTTCGACTGCGGTTGCAAGCAGAGCTACTTTGCCTATGTCTATCCGGACCAGCCCTACAAGGTCTATCTGTGCAAGAGCTTCTGGACAGCGCCGGTCACCGGGACCGATTCCCGCGCCGGCACCATTGTCCACGAGCTGAGCCACTTCAACGTGGTGGCGGGCACCGACGATCTGGGATACGGTCAGGCCAATGCGCGCAATCTGGCGAGCACGGATCCCCAGAAGGCCCTGAACAATGCCGACAACCATGAATATTTCGCCGAGAATACCCCGAGCGAAAATTGAGTTGCAAACAGGGGCCGGATGGCCCCTTTTTTGACGGAGGCACCATGATGACACTCTTGCTTACCACCCTGGCACTGGCGCCCTTGCAGTGCGAGCTGTCGGTCAGCGCAGAGAGCGGGGTGAACGAACCCCTGCCCCTGGTGATGACCCTGACCAACCGGGGGGAGACGCCCCTCGAGGTATTGACCTGGTTCACCCCCTTCGAGGGGTGGTTTGCCGATGCCATCGACCTGACCCGCGATGGGCAGCCGCTGGACTATCGAGGGCCGCTTGCCAAGCGAGGTACCCCCGGGGACGGCGACTTCCTGCACCTGGGGGCGGGGGAGCAGAGCCAGGCCGATGCAGACCTGGCGCAGGCCTACGATCTGTCCCAACCGGGCCGCTACCGGCTCAGCTATCGTGCCCAGCCCCTGACGCTGACCAAGGGCGTGGCGCCCAGCTGCCCCGCCATCGACTTTACCCGGGTGGCCCCCTAGGCGATCTGCTGCTTGCCCTTGGTATCCAGCAGCCCGACGGCGCGGGGGGCCACCGCCAGACCGCGTGACGATTGGCTTTCCCGCCAGCAGCAGTGCACCAGCGTGATCACATGGTGAGCCAGGGTGTTGTCTTTATCCGGATGACGCAGGGGATGGGCCACCGAGTGGGTCGATAGCAAAATGATGAACATGAGGGGCGGTCCAGCCATGCCATGCACCGGGCCGACTCGTTTACACCGTCAAGGAGGAGACATGGCACTGGAACAACTGAAACGGGAGCTGGAGCGCTTTGGCGAGCAGAATGACGGCGCGCAACACTCCCGTGGCAGCAAGATGCTCAACATTACCCGCGACACCGGCGAACTGCTGGCGGTGCTGGTGCAGACGAGGGGGGCGCAGGCTGTGCTGGAGATCGGCACCTCCAACGGTTACTCCACCCTCTGGCTGGCCGAGGCAGTGAAACGGCTGGGGGGCCGGGTCACCACCATCGAGCTGGACGAGGGCAAACGGACCATGGCGGCGACCAACTTTGAGCGGGCCGGGCTCACTCCCTGGATTGAGCAGTTGGCGGGGGAGGCCGGCAGCCTGTTGCCCTGCCTGCCGACGGCGGGCTATCAGCTCATCTTCCTCGACTCCGAGCGCCGCCACTACCAGGCCTGGTGGCCCGAGATCCAGCGCCTGCTTGCCCCTCGTGGCCTGCTGGTGGTGGACAATGCCATCTCCCATGAGGACGAGATGAGGGAGTGGATGGCACAGGTGCGGCGTGACCCCGATTTCCTGACTTCCCTGGTGCCGGTGGGCAAGGGGGAGTTTCTGGTGGTGCGGTGCTAGAGCGCAGCACCAAAGCCAGGCATAAAAAAACAGCCCCGCACGAGCGGGGCTGTTTGCATGGCTGCTTGGTTATGGCGGCAGATCACACGGCCAGGTAGTCCATGATCCCTTCGGCCGCCTTGCGACCCTCATAGATGGCGGTCACCACCAGATCCGAGCCGCGCACCGCGTCACCACCGGCGAACACCTTGGGGTTGCTGGTCTGGAAGGCGTACTCGGCCTTCTCGGGCGCCTTGATGCGATCCCGGCCGTCGAGCTCGACGCCGTGCTCTGCCATCCAGGGTTGGGGGTTGGGCTGGAAGCCGAACGCCATCACCACCGCATCGGCGGGCAGCACCTGCTCGGAGCCTTCAATGACTACCGGATTGCGGCGGCCATTGGCATCGGGGGCGCCGAGCTCTGTGCTCACCACCTTGATGCCGCAGGTGCGGCCGTGAGCGTCCAGTTCGACCCCGACAGGTTGCAGGTTGAACATGAATTCCACCCCTTCCTCCTGGGCGTTTTTCACCTCCCGCTTGGAGCCCGGCATGTTCTCGGCATCCCGGCGGTAGGCGCAGATCACCCGATCGGCCCCCTGGCGGATGGCGGTGCGCACGCAGTCCATGGCGGTGTCGCCGCCCCCCAGCACCACTACCTGCTTGCCGGCGAAGTCGATGTAATCGGCTTGCGCCTTCTCAAAGCCCAGCAAGCGATTGGCGTTGGAGATGAGGTAGGGCAGGGCGTCATAGACCCCCGGCGCCTCTTCGTTGGCAAAGCCGCCCTTCATGTACTTGTAGGTGCCGACCCCGAGGAAGACCGCATCGAACTCGCCGAGCAGGTCGGCGAAGGTGACGTCACGGCCCACTTCGGTCTCGAGGCGAAACTCCACCCCCATCCCCTCGAAGATCTCGCGGCGGCGCTGCATCACCTCTTTCTCCAGCTTGAAGGAGGGGATACCGAAGGTGAGCAGGCCGCCGATCTCCGGGTACTTGTCGAACACCACAGGGGTGACGCCATTGCGTGCCAGCACGTCGGCACAGGCAAGGCCAGCTGGGCCCGCGCCAATGACGGCGACCCGCTTGCCTGTCTTGACCACCTTGGAGAGATCCGGGCGCCAGCCCATCTCGAACGCCTTGTCGGTGATGTATTTTTCGATGTTGCCGATGGTCACGGCGCCGAATCTGTCGTTGAGGGTGCAGGCACCCTCACACAGTCTGTCTTGCGGGCAAACGCGGCCACATACCTCCGGCAGGCTGTTGGTCTGGTGGGAGAGCTCCACCGCCTCCAGAATGCGTCCCTCGTTGGCCAGCTTCAGCCAGTTGGGGATGTAGTTGTGTACCGGGCACTTCCACTCGCAATAGGGGTTGCCGCAGTCGAGGCAGCGATCTGCCTGCATGCCGACCTGGGCCTGGTTGAAGGGCTCGTAGATCTCCACGAACTGGATCTTGCGGATCTTGAGCGGCTTCTTGGGCGGGTCGACCCGCTGGACATCGATAAACTGGAATACGTTCTGGCTCATAGGGTTCCCTCCTTATTGCGCCTGGATTCTGAGTTCTGCACTGGAACGGCTGGTGTGGCCAAGCAGCGATTTGACGTCGCTGGACTTGGGTTTGATCAGCCTGAACTTGGGCACATAGGAGTCGAAGTTGGCCAGGATCTCCTCGGCACGCGAGCTGCCTGTCTCGTTGAGGTGCGCCGTGATGATACCGCGCAGGTGCTCCTGGTGGATGGCCAGATCCGCCACCTCCAGCAGTTCGACCAGCTCGGGGTTGGTGCGCTTGGCAAAGTTGCCGCACTCGTCGAGCACGTAGGCAAAACCGCCTGTCATGCCCGCCGCGAAGTTGACACCGGTCTTGCCGAGCACGGTGACGATGCCGCCTGTCATGTATTCACAGCCGTTGTCGCCAATCCCCTCGACCACCGCCAAGGCCCCTGAGTTGCGCACCGCGAACCGCTCGCCTGCGGTCCCTGCGGCATAGAGCTTGCCGCCGGTGGCGCCATAGAGGCAGGTGTTGCCGATGATGGCCGCCTCGTGGGATTTGAACGCCACGCCGACGTGGGGTTTGATCACCAGCTTGCCGCCGGTCATCCCCTTGCCCACGTAGTCGTTGGCATCCCCGGTGAGGATCATCTCAAGGCCACCGGCGTTCCAGACGCCGAAGCTCTGGCCGGCGGTGCCGTTGAAGTGCACCTTGACCGGATCGGCCGCCATGCCCTGGTTGCCGTGGCGCTTGACGATTTCGCCGGACAGACGCGCACCCACGGAGCGGTCGGTGTTGCGGATGTCGTAGCGGAACTCGCCGCCACTCATGTTTTCCACCGCATCCAGCAGGTCTTCCACCATCTTGAGGTTCAAGGGCCCCTTGTCGAAGGTGGGGTTGTGCTGCTGGCTGAACAGACTGGAGCCTGCCGGTGCAACCGGGGCCGCCAGGATGCCGGACAAGTCCAGCTTGGCCTGACGGGCGGTGAGGCCGGGCAGGGCTTCCAGCAGGTCGGTACGACCGATGAGGTCGGTGAGCTGGGTGACGCCCAGCTCGGCCATCAGCTCGCGCGTCTCCTCGGCGATGAACTTGAAGTAGTTCATCACCATCTCCGGCAGGCCGGTGAAGTGTTCGCGGCGCAGCTTCTCATCCTGGGTGGCGACGCCGGTGGCGCAGTTGTTCAGGTGGCAGATACGCAGGTATTTGCAACCGAGCGCCACCATGGGGCCGGTACCGAAGCCAAAGCTCTCGGCGCCGAGGATGGCCGCCTTGATGATGTCCAGACCCGTCTTGAGGCCGCCATCCACCTGCAGACGCACCTTGTGGCGCAGGCCGTTGGCCACCAGGGCTTGCTGGGTTTCGGCCAGGCCCAGCTCCCAGGGGGAGCCGGCGTATTTGACCGAGGTGAGCGGGCTGGCGCCAGTGCCGCCGTCGTAGCCGGAGACGGTAATGAAGTCAGCATAGGCCTTGGCCACGCCACAGGCGATGGTGCCGACGCCAGGTTCGGACACCAGTTTCACCGACACCAGGCAGTTCGGGTTGATCTGCTTGATGTCGAAGATGAGCTGGGCCAGATCCTCGATGGAGTAGATGTCGTGGTGGGGCGGCGGGGAGATCAGGGTCACGCCGGGCACGGAGTAGCGCAGCTGGGCGATTTGCGCGGTGACCTTATCACCGGGCAGCTGGCCCCCTTCACCGGGCTTGGCACCCTGGGCGACCTTGATCTGCACCACGTCCGCGTTCATCAGGTAGTGAGGGGTGACGCCAAAGCGACCGGAAGCCACCTGCTTGATGCGAGAGTTCTTCTCGGTACCAAAACGCTTGGGATCTTCACCGCCTTCGCCGGAGTTGCTCTGACCGCCGAGGCGGTTCATGGCGATGGCCAGGGCCTCGTGGGCTTCAGGGCCGAGGGCGCCGATGGACATGGCCGCGGAGTCGAAGCGGGGGAACAGCCTGGCGGCTGGCTCCACCTGATCCAGCGCAACCGGGGTGGTGCCCTGTTTGAGCGACAGCAGATCCCGCAAGGTGGCGACCGGCCGCTCGTTCACCAGACGGGCATACTCCTTGTAATCGGCGTAGTTGCCGGAGCGCACCGCCACTTGCAGGGTCTGCACCACGTCCGGGTTGTAGGTGTGGTACTCGCCACCGTGGACGAATTTCAAGAGGCCGCCCTGGGTCAGCGGCTTGCGGCCGAGCCAGGCCAGACGGGACAGATTGATCTGATCCTGCTGGATGTCGGCAAAGTCGGCACCCTGGATGCGGCTCGATACGCCGCGGAAGCAGAGTTCGACAACAGCCTTGGAGAGGCCCACCGCCTCAAACAGCTGGGAGCAGCGGTAGCTTGCCACCGTGCTGATGCCCATCTTGGACATCACCTTGTAGAGGCCCTTGTTGATGCCGTTGCGGTAGTTGAGCATGGCCTGGCGCAGGCTCATCTTGAGCACGCCTTCTTCTACCTGCTTGGCGAGGGTCTCGTAGGCGAGATAGGGGTAGATGGCGGTGGCGCCAAAGCCCAGCAGCACGGCGAAGTGGTGCGGGTCGCGCACGCTCGCGGTCTCCACCAGGATATTGGCGTCGCAGCGCAGGTTGTTGTCCACCAGGGTACGCTGCACCGCCCCCACCGCCATGGCGGCCGGGATGGGCAGGGTGTCCGGGCTGATGTCCCGGTCTGACAATACCAGCAGCACCGCGCCGCTGCGGGCCGCTTCAGCTGCCTCGTGGCAGAGGCGCTCGAGGGCGGCTTGCAGCCCCTCTTCGGGCAGGTAGTTGAGGCTCAGCACCGCATGGCGGTAGTGTTCCCCCTCCAGGGCCAGCAACTGATGGAAGTCGGAGTAGAGCAGGATCGGCGACTGGAACAGCACCCGGTGGGCGTGGCCGAAGGTCTCGTTGAACACGTTCTGTTCGCGGCCGATACAGGTGGCCAGGGACATGACGTGATTTTCCCGCAGGGGATCGATGGGCGGGTTGGTCACCTGGGCGAACATCTGGCGGAAGTAGTCGTACAGGGTTCGCTGGCTGGAGGAGAGCACCGCCATCGGGGTGTCATCCCCCATGGAGCCCACCGCCTCCTGGCCGTTCTCGCCGAGCACGCGGATCACCTGATCCAGCTCTTCAAAGGAGTAGCCGAACAGCTTCTGGTAAGTCTTGAGCCGGTCATCCGGGAATTCCCGCGATCCCGTGCTGGCATCGTCCATCTGCTCGAAGGGCACCAGGCGCTTGCAGTGCTTGTCCATCCACTGCTTGTAGGTGTGACGGCTCTTGAGATCGTCGTCAATTTCGAAGCTGGTCCAGATCTTGCCGTTGCTGGTATCGACCACGAACAGCTCCCCCGGGCCGACACGGCCCTTCTCCAGCACTTCGTCCGGGGTGTAGTCCCAGGTGCCCACTTCGGAGGCCAGCGTGATGAACTTGTCCTTGGTGATGACGTAACGTGCCGGACGCAGACCGTTTCTGTCGAGTGCGCAGGTGGCGTAGCGACCGTCGGTCATGACGATGCCGGCCGGGCCGTCCCAGGGCTCCATGTGCATGGAGTTGAAGTCGTAGAAGGCGCGCAGGTCGTCATCCATGTTCGGGTGCTTCTGCCACGCAGGCGGGATCAGCAGGCGCATGGCACGGAACAGGTCCATGCCGCCGGCCAGGAAGAGATCCAGCATGTTGTCGAGGCTGGAGGAGTCCGACCCCGTGGTGTTGACGAAGGGGGCGGCCTCTTGCAGATCCGGGATCAGCGGGGTGGCGAACTTGTAGCTGCGCGCCTTGGCCCACTGGCGGTTGCCGGCAATGGTGTTGATCTCGCCGTTGTGGGCGAGGTAGCGGAACGGCTGCGCTAGCGGCCAGCGCGGGCTGGTGTTGGTGGAGAAACGCTGGTGGAACACGCAAATGGCGGCCTGCATGCGGATGTCGGCCAGATCCAGATAGAAGCGCGGCAAATCCACCGGCATGCACAGTCCCTTGTAGACGGTGACCAGGTTGGAAAGGCTGACCACATAGAAGTAGTCGTCGCTGATGCGTTTCTCGATGCGGCGGCGCACGATATAGAGGCGGCGCTCGAGATCCTTGTCGACCCAGCCCGGGGGCGCGTTGACAAAGACCTGTTCAATACTGGGCAGGGACGCCTTGGCGATGGAACCGAGTACATTGGTATCGATGGGCACCTTGCGCCAGCCGACCAGACTCAGGGTCTCTCTTTCCAGCTCCTCGTCGATGATGTCGCGAGTTGCCTGGGCCAATACGGGGTCCGGGTTGAGAAACAGCATACCGACCGCGTAGTTGCGGCCCAGGTGCCATCCCTTCTCTTCGGCGACCGCTCTAAAGAAGCTGTCGGGTTTTTGCAGCAACAGGCCGCAGCCGTCGCCGGTCTTACCATCAGCGGAGATACCGCCGCGGTGCTGCATGCGAGCCAAGGCTGACATCGCGAGACGGACAAGCTTGTGGCTGGCTTCCCCTTCCATGTGGGCCAACAGGCCGAAGCCACAGTTATCCCTCTCCAGCTTTGGATCATATAGTGACATTGCATTTCTCCCTTGCTCGGCCTTCCATCGCACTGTCATCAACAGACTGCATAAATTGCGATTGGCTCTTGTGGTTCCGTCCGCCTGAGGTGGCGAATCTCCAAACTAATGGGATTTTCGGGCAAGGTCAATTGGACATCCCGCTTGTTTGCAATGTTACATCACCATAACAAAATGTGGGTTTTTGAGACTCAATCAGCATTTTTGTGTATTTATGACTGACTTTTATTTATTTGTTGGATTTATATTCTGTTTATGGACGATTTAGTGGTTGACTGCATGGTGGCGGGAAACTGTAGTAATTTTACAAAGTCATCTCTGGTGTGCTTGGCGGGGATCACATTTCAGGATCCTGCGTCTTGCATTTGTCCATAAGCAGACTAAACAGGATTTTTTCAGTAGTTACAGCCGGTTATGGGCGAGAGGTTATGACACTTTTCTCCAGGTGGCAGGAGTGACAGGTTGTCAAAAGTGACCGTGAATGCTGACTGTTGGGTATTTATCGCATCTAACGTGAATATTTATATGATTTTTGGGTAGAGAGCGGGATTGATCCAGCGCAGCCTGCCCGCCGGGCTGCGTCGCTAGAATGACACCTCATTTCGGAGGTGTCATGCAGTTACACGAACTCATCAATACATTTGGCCAGGATCTCAAGCTGCGCCACGGCCAGAAGATCCACAAGCTCTCCATCCATGGGGCCTTTACCTGCCCCAACCGGGACGGCACCCTGGGCCGGGGTGGCTGCACTTTCTGCAATGTCTCCTCCTTTGCCGACGAGTCGGCCCAGCAACTCTCCGTGGTGCAGCAACTGCTGGCACGCCGGGACGAGGTGACCCGGGCCAGGCGCTATCTGGCCTACTTTCAGGCCTATACCAGCACCTATGCCGAAGTGGAGTACCTTCAGCGCATGTATGAAGAAGCCTTGTCGGTGAGCGACATGGTGGGGCTCTGCGTCGGAACTCGCCCTGATTGTGTACCCGATGCGGTGCTGGATCTGCTGGCAGGTTATCAGGCCCGCGGCTACGAGGTGTGGCTGGAGCTCGGGCTGCAGAGCGCCAACGACAAGACGTTGCAACGCATCAATCGGGGCCACGGCTATGCCGCCTATGTTGACGCTGTAACCAGAGCCCATCTGCGGGGCATCAAGGTGTGTGCACACCTCATCGTCGGCCTGCCCGGCGAGGCGCCGATGGACAGCCTGGAAACCCTGCACCGTGTCGTGGAGACCGGCGTCGAGGGGATCAAGCTTCACCCACTGCATGTGGTGGAGGGGAGCACCCTTGGCAAGGCGTGGCAGGCGGGACGGCTGGATGTGTTGACGATGGAGCAGTATGTGGCGGCGGCGGTCGCCATGATCCAGTACACGCCTCCCGAGGTGGTCTATCACAGGGTCTCGGCGTCGGCGCGCCGCCCGACCCTGCTGGCCCCCGCCTGGTGCGAGAATCGCTGGAGCGCCATGACCGCCATTGCCGCGGCGCTGGCACGCTCAGGCCCTCAGGGGCACTGCCTGGGACGCCCTTTTTCTCTCCCTTCCACGGGCGAGTGCCAACTCTAATTTCGTCAAAAAACAGTGGGTTATTAGATGAAATTCAGTCTTTGGAGTATAGTTTCGTTCAAGTCACCTTGATAAGATGGTCGGCTTGAAAAAAGATATAGTTATCAATAACTCTTTGCAGTTTGTATACCGGGCGGTGTCTCTTCGAACCGGGTGGCATATTTCTTGGCAACACCAGGTGCCTGGTATGTCCCCTCCGTTTCCGGCATGAAAATCTGTGAGGGAGGCGAGACATGCAGTGTCCCGGCTCTGTGCGCTAATCGGGTTGTGGGTCTGGGTGGCGAGGTCTGTTCTGTTTTTCCGGATCGCCGCCGGGCTTTGGATATTCGGCCCCGAGACAACCTTCTGAATCATGTTTGATGGGATGCTATGCAAGCAGAAACCAGCCATATAGATGAACTGTTGGAGTGCCTGGTCTTTTTGACCCGCTTTTACGGGGTGCCCAACAGTCAGGATGCTCTCACCACCGGCTTGCCACTGGTCTCCGGGCGTCTCAGCACGGCGCTCTTCAGTCGTGCCGCCGAGCGGGGCGGTCTCTCTGCCCGCGAAGTGATCCAGCCCCTTGAACAGATCTCCTCCCTGCTGCTGCCCTGCGTCTTGCAGACGCGCAATGGCGGCGCCTGCATCTTGCTTGAATGGAATGAAGAACGCACCCAGGCGAGGATCATCTTTCCCCAGGCCGGAGACGCGGCCCAATGGGTCAGTCTTGCCCAGCTGGGTGACGAGTACAATGGTCGTCTGTTCTACGTCAAGCGGCAGTTCAAGTTTGATGAGCGCTCGCCCAAAGTGCTGGAGACCCGTGATGGTCACTGGTTCTGGAGCACCTTGTTCGAGTCCCGCGGTATCTATCGGGATGTGCTGGTGGCCTCGATCCTCATCAACCTGTTTGCCATCGCCAGCCCCCTGTTCACCATGAACGTCTATGACAAGATTGTGCCCAACCTGGCATTCGACTCCCTCTGGGTGCTGGCGGTTGGAGCCATGGTGGTGTTCACCTTCGACTTCGTGATGCGCCAGCTGCGCAGCTACTTCATCGATATTGCAGGCAAGAAATCCGACGTGCTGTTGTCGGCCAAAATCTTTGCCAAGGTGATGGGCATGAAGATGGAGTCCAGGCCTGCGTCGACCGGTGCCTTTGCCAAGCACTTGCAGGAGTTTGAATCGGTGCGCGAGTTTTTCACGTCGGCCACCGTCTCCACCCTGATCGATCTGCCGTTTGCCATCTTCTTCCTCTTCATCATCTGGATTTTCGCCGGTGTGATGGTGGTGGTGCCCATCATCGCCATCCTGATCCTGGTGGCCTACAGCTTCTACATTCAGGCACCGCTGAAGCAATCCATCGAGGAGGGCTCCCGGCTCGCCTCCCAGAAGAACGCCAATCTGATCGAAAGCATCTCGGGCCTTGAGACCGTGAAGATTTTCGGGGCCGAGAGCATGTTCCAGCACCGCTGGGAGCAGGCGGTGTCCCACATCTCGACCTGGGGCGTGCAGACCCGGCGCATCACCAACTCCATGTCTTCTCTGGCGAGCTACATCCAGCAGGTGGTGACAGTGGGACTGGTGATCGTCGGTGTTTACCAGATCTCGGAAGGGTTGGTGACCATGGGGGGCATGATAGCGGCCGTGATGCTGTCGAGCCGGGCCATCGCCCCCATGGTGCAGCTGTCGGTGCTTTCCACCCGCTACAACCAGGCCAAGTCGGCGCTCGAGATCCTGGAGAAGATCATGATGACGCCGGGTGAGCAGGAGGAGGGCAGGCAGTACATCCACCATCCGGTCATCCAGGGGCGCATCGAGTTTGAAAATGTCTCCTTCAAGTATCCGGGCATGGAGAGCAGTACCCTGCACAACATCAACCTGCGCATCGAGCCGGGTGAGAAGGTGGCCATCATTGGACGCATCGGTGCGGGTAAAACCACGCTGGAGAAATTGCTGATGGGCCTCTATCGCCCGACTGACGGCCTGGTGCGTCTGGACGGCTTTGAGCTGGACCAACTGCCGCCGACCATCATTCGCCGCAACATCGGCTGTGTGCCGCAAGATGTGACCCTCTTCTTTGGTTCCGTGCGGGACAACATCATGCTGGGTAATCCCCTGGTGGACGATGCCCGTGTCTTGCGCGCCGCCAAGCGGGCCGGGGTCACCAACTTTACCAACCGGGATCCCAACGGTCTCGACAGACAGATAGGTGAAGGGGGACGTCAGCTCTCCGGTGGCCAGCGTCAGTCCATCCTGCTGGCTCGCGCCTTGCTCAACGATCCCCCCATTCTGGTGATGGACGAGCCGACCTCCAACATGGACAACCAGTCAGAGATGCACGTGAAGCAGGAGCTGGCACGGCTCGGCCCCGAAACCACCCTTATCCTCATCACTCACAAGACCTCCATGCTGGATGTCGCTTCCCGGGTCATCGTCGTGGAGCAGGGGAAGATAGTGGCGGACGGTCCCAAAGAGGTGGTGTTGCAGCAATTGAAGGAAGGCAAGGTGCGGGTGCAGGAGACGGCGAATGGCTAACCACTGGTTCAAGAAAACGCCCTCAGATACGGTCTTGCCTGCACCCGAGCATCTCGAGTACGTGGATGACGGCGCCGCCGCCGTGCTGCTGACGACACCCACCCGTGCCAGAGTCCTGCTGTGGGCCTGCTTCCTGTTTTTTGTCAGCGCCATCGTCTGGGCAGCCTGGGCAGAGCTGGATGAAGTGACCGTCGGCCAGGGCAAGGTGATACCGTCGCGCCAATTGCAGGTGATCCAGAACCTGGAAGGGGGGATCGTCAAGGAGATCTTCGTCAAGGAGGGGGACATCGTCGAGAAGGGACAGCCACTGCTGCGCATCGACGATACCCGCTTCAAGTCGGATTTTCGCGAACGGGAGCAGGAGCTGGTCACCCTCAAGGGGGATATCGCCCGCCTGCGCGCCGAAATTCGCAGCGTGGTGGTCAAGAACGAGCCCAATCTGGGCTGGCGCGAACAGGTAGCCATCGACAAACAAGCCATCGAGTTCCCCGAAGGGTACGAGAATGTATTCGCCGAATATGCCGCCCGTGAAAGATCGGTGCAGGAGGCGCGGTTAAACAACCTCAAGAACCAGCTCTACATCTTGGGACAGCAGATCGAGCAGAAAGAGCAGGAGACCATAGAGCTCAATGCCAAGATCCGGACCGTGGGCCGCAGCGTTGATCTGGCTCGTCAGGAGCTGAACATCAGCCGTCCTCTCGCAAAAGAGGGTATAGTTCCTCAAGTGGAGCTAATTAAACTGGAGCGGCAGGTCAACGAAATGCAAGGGGAGCTGGAGGCGAACCGCCTGCTGGTGCCCAAGCTCAACTCGGTACTGCGGGAGACCATCTCGAAGCGAAATGATATCGCCCTGAAATTCCGGGCGGACTCCCAGACCGAGCTAAACGAACGTCAAGGCAAGTTGAGCCAGTTGTCGGAGGGTCAGGTCGGCCTCAGGGACAGAGTCGATCGTACCAGTGTGATCGCGCCTCTCAAGGGGACCATCAAAAAGCTGAAGATTAATACGCTGGGTGGGGTCGTTCAGCCGGGCATGGACCTGATGGAGATAGTGCCGCTGGAAGACACCCTGCTGGTTGAAGCCAAGGTGTCGCCAAAGGACATCGCGTTCCTCAGACCCGGACTGGAGGCCGTGGTCAAGATAACTGCCTATGATTTCACTATTTATGGAGGTTTACATGGCAAGGTTGAACAGATAAGTGCCGACTCAATCCAGGATGAGGAGGGTAATTCCTTCTATCTGGTGCGAGTACGAACCGAGAAGAGTTATCTGGGCGATGAGCTTAACGCACTTCCCATCATCCCCGGTATGTTAGCCAGTGCATATATTATTACTGGTAAAAAAAGTGTCCTAGACTACTTGCTGAAACCCATCTTGAGGGCTAAGCAGTCGGCACTGAGAGAACGATAAGCCAACAATCTAAAAACAACATGACTGGAGATACCATGAAGAAGACGATTGTTGCCATGCTGGTTAGTGGCACCATACTGTTCCCGGGCCTGAGCCAGGCACAGACGCTGGAACAGTCAGTGGCGCAGTCACTGGCTACCCATCCGAAAATCAAGGAAGCTTTTGATCTCTATCAGGCACGACTGTATCAGCATGATGGAGCCAAGGGCGGCTATTACCCCACCATTGATCTGCGTGGTGGCGTCGGTTACGAGAAGACTGACAGTCCCTCGACCCGTGCCGCAGGTCCCAATTCACAGACGATCGATGACTCCATGACGCGCAAGGAGGCCGGGATCAGCCTTCGCCAGATGCTGTTTGACGGCTTTGATGTCAGCAGCAACGTGGCACGGACCGATGCCGCCGCCCAGGCCCAGCGCCTGGCGATGATCTCCGAGGCGGAGAACACGGCCCTGCGCGTGGCCGAGGTCTATCTCAACATGCTGCGTCAGCAGGAGATCCTGGAGCTGTCCAAGCAGAACCTTGAAACCCACGAGCAGATCCGCAGTGACATCCAGAAACGGACCGACTCCGGTCTTGGGTCGACCGCTGACCAGACCCAGATCGACGGTCGTGTGGCTCGGGCTTACTCCAATCAGGCGGCAGCGGAGAACAACTATCGGGATGCCGAGAGCGAGTTTATCCGTGTCGTCAATGAAGTGCCCAAGGATCTCGTTCAGCCAGTACCGAACACCCAGCTCCTGCCCGCAACACTGGAAGATGCGCTGAAGACGGCAACAGAGGTTCACCCGACCCTGCTGTCATCCCTGCAGGACATCGAAGAGGCGAAGTACCAGCATGAAGGCTCCAAGTCAGGGTTCTACCCGAACGTAGCCTTTGAAGTGGATCAGAACTGGAACGAGGACATCGATGCGGTCAAAGGCCGTAACGACGATCTCACCGCCATGGTCCGGATGCGTTACAACCTGTTCCGCGGTGGGTCCGATCTGGCAGAAAGTAAGGCAACCTCAGCGCTCTATTCCCAGGCCAAAGACATTCACATGAATGCCTTCCGTCAGGTGGAAGAGGGGACCCGCCTCGCCTGGAACGCCAAAGAGTCGCTGGCCAAGCAAAAAGTCTTCCTCAAAGAGCACGTGGACGCCAGCTATGACACCGTACAGGCGTACAAGAAGCAATTCGGCCTGGGCCAACGGACCTTGCTGGACGTGCTGAACACGGAGAACGAACTGTTCGAGGCTCGCCGCAGCTACATCACTGCCGAGTACGACTCCCTGTTGGCGGATTATCGTATCCTCAATGCCACCGGTGGTCTGCTCAATGCCCTGAATGTGCAGCAACCGGCTGAATGGCAGGCCAACAACAACTGATGGCCCTGCCACTGATGTCATATCAGGCAAGGGGAATGGCTGCAGCGTGCTGCAGTCATTCTTTTATGCGTCCGGCGGTCAGGGGATGATGGCGGCGTCATGACACAGAAAGAAGTGGCATCGACAGGTTGGAGCCGACGTGATGGGTATCGAGCTGTCGCAGGTGCACGTGCGCCCTGGCGGGTTCGCCTGCTGTGGCTGGCCCTGCTGGCGATCCCCCTGCTGCTCAGCGCCAGCCAGCCTCTCTCACCGGAGGATATGAAACTGGTCAAGCGCGCGGAGGAGACCTATGGCCCCAGGGCCGGCAAACGGGTCACCAGCTGGCGCACTTTGGCAATGCAGAACAAGGCGGCGGGGCTGACGGATCGGCAGAAGCTGGAGAAGGTGAACCAGTTCTTCAACCAGATGCGTTTCATCGATGACATCAAGTTGTGGCACAAGAAGGATTATTGGGCGACACCGCTGGAATTTCTGGGCGCAGCGGGGGGAGATTGTGAAGACTTCAGCATTTCCAAGTATTTTACCTTGCTGGAACTTGGCATCCCTGATGAAAAAATGCGAATGGTATATGTCAAGGCATTGGATTATAACCAGTTTCATATGGTCGTTGCCTACTATGAGACGCCTGCGGCAGTACCCCTGATTCTGGACAATCTTGTCGGATCAATTCGCCCGGCGACCCAACGGGCGGATTTGTTGCCAATTTACAGTTTTAACGGTAGTCACTTGTGGCTGATGAAGGCGCGTGGTCAAGGGGAACTGGCCGGGCAATCATCCCGCTTGGGATTATGGACAGACTTACGCAATCGCATGACATCGGGGCGATTGGCTCGGCCTGCGGTCAATTTGGATGATTAACCTATGACGCTCTACAGACAACTATTGGCAACCATGCTGCTGCTGTTCGGATTGCTGTTTGCCGCCACCTATTGGGTGCAATTCAATTCGACCCGCAACTACCTGGCGCAGCAGCAGGAGACCACCGTCATCAATACGTCCACCGCACTGGGTCTGGCGCTGACCCCCTATCTGGAGAACGGCGACAAGGTCAGTGCCGAATCCGTGATCAAGGCGGTGTTCGACGGGGGTTACTACAAGCTGGTCCGTCTCGATCTGCTGGCCTCCAAGGATGTCATCGAGCTGGAGAACAGCAGCCATATCGAAGGGGTCCCACAGTGGTTCATTGGGCTGGAGCTGTTCCCTGAAGTGGCCAATGAATCGATTTTGACGTCAGGTTGGCTGCAACTGGGCAAGCTGAAGGTCGTCGGCCACCCTGGACAAGCCTACTACGAGCTTTGGAAAGGAATGAGCGAACTGGCCACCTGGTTCCTGGTCGGCTTTCTCGTCACCACTCTCTTGCTGATGCGGGCGCTCAATTATCTGCTCAAACCGCTCAAGCTGATTTGCGATCAGGCGGTTGAAATCGAGCTGCACCATTTCGGCCACGCCATTCCCGAGCCCAAGACCCGCGAGCTGCGGCAAGTGGTACAGGCCATCAATACCCTTTCCAGCAAGCTTGCCGTGCAGTTCAAAGAGCAGGCCGACGAGGCCGAGAATCTGCGAGCCCGCGTCTATGTGGATGCCGTCTCCGGGCTTGGCAACCGCTCTTACTTCGTCGGGCAGGTCAATGCCTGGATTGCGGAGGCCGGGCAGGGCGGGGTCATGCTGGTGGCCGTCGACATGCTGGACGATCTCTATCGGGAAGAGGGCTTTGCTGCAAGGGACAACATGGTCAAATCCATTGCACAGGTGCTCAGGGAATTGCTGGATGGCTGGGATGGCGCGGCGCTGGCCCGGATCTCGGCGACGGAGTATGCCTTGCTCTGCCCCACCGATGATCTGTCTCAGCTCAAGGAGCTGGCGGAGCTCATCAACAGCCGTATCGCCGATCTGGTTGTCAATCCCATGGGAGAAAGCGGTGCGCTGTCCGTCGTCGGCATCGCTGGCCGTGATGGCAATGACGATCTCTCGGCCCTGCTGACGAAGGCGGATAACGCCCTTGGCAAAGCGCGCAATGAGCGGCGCGGTGCCGTCGTGATGGAAGGCGGCAATGAGCAGGGACTGATGGGACGCCTTGCCTGGCGAGACCTGGTGCAGGATGCCATTGCCAGACATCTCTGGCGCTTCAAGGCACAGCCTGCATGCCGCTTCGATGATGGTACCCGCCTGCATGCCGAGTTGTTCGCGGCCATCTCGCGAGATGGAACGGATTACTTCGCAGGGCAGTTCTTGCCTGCGATCGAGCAGTTCAAGATGGGGGCCGAGTTTGACAAGGCGGTGCTGGAAGCCTGCGTCCCCTTGTTCAAGCAGCAACCGGAATTGGTGTTGGCAGTCAATATCACGGCGGGTTCTCTCTGTTCGGATGAGTTCCTGACATGGCTCAGAGGCTATCTGTCGCTGAACTTGGAGCTGAAGGAGCGACTGCTGTTCGAGATCCCGGAAGCGGCCATCATGAAACACAAAGAGTATGTGACTCATCTGGTTGAGCTGTTGCGAGAGCACGGCTTCTTGTGGGGGGTCGATCACTATGGCCGGCACTTCCA
This sequence comes from Aeromonas sp. ASNIH8, assembly GCF_002919855.1. Taxonomy (NCBI): domain Bacteria; kingdom Pseudomonadati; phylum Pseudomonadota; class Gammaproteobacteria; order Aeromonadales; family Aeromonadaceae; genus Aeromonas; species Aeromonas sp. ASNIH8. The sequence continues at coordinate 52,977 of NZ_PQLN01000021.1, forward strand.
GTCCCTCGGCTATCTGGAAGAGCTGACCCCCGCTTATGTCAAGGTGGACCACGGGTATACCAGCCAGGTCATGGAACCAGGCGCCGATACCTCCTTCCTGGCGGCTGTCTGTCGGGCTGCCCACAACGCGGGTGTCACGACCATCGCCACCCGTGTGGAAGATAAACGGCAGGTTGAATTGTTGTCCAGTTTGCATATCGATGGTTATCAGGGGTTCGTTCACCCTGCATTTCCACTGGCATAAGCGGTACAACTCGATAGAAAGGGGCCCATTAAGGGCCCTTTTTTATATCTGTTTAGAATATGTACATCATTTTTACGCGACATATAGGTAATATCACTAAAACTCGCGCTGTTACCTATTTGATTTTTATATGTAAAAAATATTCGTTCGATTCGCTGCATCGGATGAAGTCAAAGAGACTCAACCCTGTACATTTTTGCAACGGAAGCAGGACGGGGGCGTATCTAGAGTGTAGGCATCAAGATCTGTCACCCTGGAGCAATGGATATGCGCACCCAAATCATCGACAAAACCGTGGTCGTCTCTTCCGTAGAAGGCAACGTTCAGATCCTGCTTGCCGATGGCAGCAGTCGCCCTCTCCAGCCTGGCGAGATACTGCAGCCTGGCGCCAGACTCAATATCGCTGATGATGCCAAATTGATGCTGGCGCCCTACGATGACAAACCTGCAGAGGGCAATGGTGTCCCGGCAGGGACAGAGATGCCTCCAGAGGGGCAATCTTCCTCATCGGTTGCCAATCATCAGCAAGGCTCGCCTGAAGTGTCGCCAGAAATTGCGGCGTTGCAACAATCCATCCTGCAAGGGGTTGACCCGACCAAGAACTTCGAAGCCTCTGCTGCCGGTGGGGCACCTGCCGCCGGTGGTGGTGGCGGTATCGGCGGGGTCGCTGGGGCCAGTGGCAATGGTGGTTTTGTTGTCATAGATCGCATCGGAGATGCGACCATAGCCGAGGCCGGATTCGATACCGGCTATGACACGTTGATCGATCAGAATGTGCTGCAGGAAGACGATCTTCTGCCCGAGAATCAGCTCGATGATCAGGATGAGTCCGCTGTTACCCAGGAAGATCAGGCCATCAGTGGCAATGTGCTCGACAACAGCAACAATCCGGATGGTCCCCTTGATACGTCTGTCATTTCCTATAGCTGGGGCAGCAATCAGGGAATTGCTGCCGGCGTTGAGAGCACGCTGGATGGGATTGGTACGCTGATCATCAATGCCGACGGCTCCTATACCTTTACCCCTGCGCTGAACTACACAGGCCCTGTACCTGCGGTCAATTACACCGTAACGGATGGGGATGATACCAACGACTCCACTCTGACCATCACCATCACCCCTGTAGATGAGCCTGTCTCGCTGAATGGATTGCAGGTCGAGGGTGGTGAGCTTGTCCTTGAAGAAGCCGCATTGCCGGATGGCTCAGCCCCCGATGGCGCCGCCTTGACCAAGAGCAGTACCTTTACATTCAATGCGGCAGATGGAGTACAAAGCCTGACACTGGGAGGTGTGACGCTGATCAGCAATGGCCAGGTCTTGACCACCTTCCCCCAGGGGATCCCCAGGGCGGGAGCACACTTTGTTGATATTTTAACCAAAGAATAACTGAGCCCGATAGTCGTCATTCCAGCCGGCTCTTTTTAGCTTGTTTCTCTGACTTCGAGCACCACAATTGCTCTGTTTTACGATATTCATTACGAT
>NZ_PQLN01000211.1:0-1533 GCF_002919855.1 Aeromonas sp. ASNIH8
CTGACTCTTATACACAAGTAGCGTCCTGAACGGAACCTTTCCCGTTTTCCAGGATCTGATCTTCTATGTGACTCCCAACATAGTAACGATCATGATAACTTCTGCTCTTCATCGTACGGCTGACTGGGCCAAATCTGTTTTCTCTTCGGCGGCGCTGGGTGATCCTCGCCGTACCACCCGTCTGGTTAACGTCGCCGCTCAATTGGCAAAATATTCTGGAAAATCAATAACCATCTCATCCGAGGGCAGTGAAGCCATGCAGGAAGGCGCTTACCGATTTATCCGCAATCCCAACGTTTCTGCCGAGGCGATCAGAAAGGCTGGCGCGATGCAAACGGTCAAGTTGGCTCAGAAGTTTCCCGAACTGCTGGCCATTGAGGACACCACCTCTTTGAGTTATCGCCACCAGGTCGCCGAAGAGCTTGGGAAGCTGGGCTCTATTCAGGATAAATCCCGCGGATGGTGGGTTCACTCCGTGCTCTTGCTCGAGGCCACCACATTCCGCACCGTAGGATTACTGCATCAGGAGTGGTGGATGCGCCCGGATGACCCTGCCGATGCGGATGAAAAGGAGAGTGGCAAATGGCTGGCTGCGGCCGCAACTAGCCGGTTACGCATGGGCAGCATGATGAGCAACGTGATTGCGGTCTGTGACCGCGAAGCCGATATCCATGCTTATCTGCAGGACAAACTGGCGCATAACGAGCGCTTCGTGGTGCGCTCCAAGCACCCACGCAAGGACGTAGAGTCTGGGTTGTATCTGTACGACCATCTGAAGAACCAACCGGAGTTGGGTGGCTATCAGATCAGTATTCCGCAAAAGGGCGTGGTGGATAAACGCGGTAAACGTAAAAATCGACCAGCCCGCAAGGCGAGCTTGAGCCTGCGCAGTGGGCGCATCACGCTAAAACAGGGGAATATCACGCTCAACGCGGTGCTGGCCGAGGAGATTAACCCGCCCAAGGGTGAGACCCCGTTGAAATGGTTGTTGCTGACCAGCGAACCGGTCGAGTCGCTAGCCCAAGCCTTGCGCGTCATCGACATTTATACCCATCGCTGGCGGATCGAGGAGTTCCATAAGGCATGGAAAACCGGAGCAGGAGCCGAGAGGCAACGCATGGAGGAGCCGGATAATCTGGAGCGCATGGTCTCGATCCTCTCGTTTGTTGCAGTCAGGCTGTTACAGCTCAGAGAAAGCTTCACCCTGCCGCAAGCGCTCAGGGCACAAGGGCTGCTAAAAGAAGCGGAGCACGTAGAAAGCCAGTCCGCAGAAACGGTGCTGACCCCGGATGAATGTCAGCTACTGGGCTATCTGGACAAGGGAAAACGCAAGCGCAAAGAGCGCGCCGGGAGCTTGCAGTGGGCCTACATGGCGATAGCCAGACTGGGGGGCTTTATGGACAGCAAGCGAACCGGAATTGCCAGCTGGGGCGCCCTCTGGGAAGGCTGGGAAGCCCTGCAAAGTAAACTGGATGGCTTTCTTGCCGCCAAGGATTTGATGGCACAGGGGATCAAGATCTGATCAAGAGACAG
>NZ_PQLN01000212.1:0-1441 GCF_002919855.1 Aeromonas sp. ASNIH8
CAGGGCGAGATCGTGAACATTTTGTTAAAAATTAAAAATAGTTTTTTGCCTACAAAACAAATACTTATAGGCCTGTGATATGCAGTTAACTTTATAGTCAGGATCGCCTTCACACTTTTTAATCGTCACTGCACGTCATTTCAGCTCAAAAAATGCGCATGAAATCCAAAAAATGATAATTTCCATGATTTCCATAGTTAACAATTTGCTCACATCCTCACCCTGAAATTTGACCTGGTGATCCGGCTGTGATCTCATGCTCCTTTTCAGGAGTGCTCTCATGTCTATTGATGCCGTTTTCGCTCAGTTCTTCGACAATATTCACGACCCTCGCCAGCATGCCAAGATTTATTATCCCTTCTACGATGTCCTGTTTCTCACCGTCTGTGCCGTGATCGGCGGGGCTGAGGGCTGGGAAGATATTGAGGATTTCGGCGAGGTTCATCTTCCCTGGTTTCAATCCAAGGGACTGTTTAAAAACGGCATTCCTGTCCATGACACCATTGCCAGGATCATCTCCGGCATCAAACCAGAGCCGTTTCAGGCCGCCTTTGTGCGGTGGACTCAAGCCATTAACCAGCACACCGATGGCGCCCTGGTCGCTATCGATGGCAAAACCCTGCGCAGTTCCTATGACCGTGAGGATCGAACGTCGACCATTCACATGGTCAGTGCCTATGCCGCCGCCAATAAGCTGGTGCTCGGACAGATAAAAACCGACGCCAAGTCCAATGAAATTACCGCTATTCCCGAGTTGCTGGCGCTGCTCGACATCAAAGGCTGCCTGGTATCCATCGATGCGATGGGGTGCCAGACCGAGATCGCCGAGACCATCCTTCAGCAAGGTGGCGATTACTTATTGGCCGTCAAAGGCAACCAACCCAAGTTGTTCGAGGCGGTTCGACAGGCCCTCGCCCCGCTGGCGGCCACCCCGTTATGCGCAGAGACGATGACGCTTGAGAAGGCTCATGGCCGCATCGATGGTCGTGAGTACCATGTCATGGCGGCGGGCGAGTTGGCCGCCCAGTTTCCTCATTGGAAACAGTTGCACAGCATTGGCGTGGCCATCTCCTATCGCGTTGAAAATATGCAAAAAATTACCATAGAGCAGCGTTATTTCATCAGTTCCAAAGCGTTGGTGCAGGATGAGTTTGCGCGAGCGGTGCGTGGGCACTGGGCCATCGAAAATAGCCTGCACTGGGTGCTGGACGTCACGATGGGCGAGGATGATTGCCCGATTTATCGCGGTGATGCCGCAGAGATTTTGGCGTGCATCCGGCACATGGGGCTGAACATGCTCAGGGCCGAGACTTCACGCAAGGCGAGCGTAAGACGGAAGCAAAAAATCGCAGGAATGAGCAGTGAATATCTGGAAACGGTACTCAATGCGGGTCTCAAAAAACTGGGTGAAATTTAACAAAATGTTCACGCTCTCACCCTG
>NZ_PQLN01000213.1:0-1426 GCF_002919855.1 Aeromonas sp. ASNIH8
TAATGCCAGTCAGTTAAGCCTGACTGGCATTGTTTTTACTAGGTTTTCTCGTCGCATACTTCTGTGGTTTGGCTTTGATGCACCTTGGGTAACTTCGTTCTCGGCGGGCGGGTAACTTGAACTGCTCTGCCTGTTTGTCCAACTCAGCGACACGCCCTGGAACCATGCCCGGTGACACAAACGGCAGGCAACTGAGTTCATGCAGCAGATACACCGATGCCATGTGAAAGCTCAACTGGCTGGCCGTATAGCCCTTTAAGCTCGCCGCCATCCTAACCATCTGATATCTCAGTAGGTTATAGGCCAATACCAAGCCCCATAGCTCCTGCCTTACTCCATCGGGTTTCTTGCTGCGCAGCGTCAGCCGGTGCTGTTGCAGGCTATGTTTCATCTCCCGATAGCCCAGCTCGATTTCCCAGCGATTCTGGTATAGCTCCATCAACTCGCTGGCCGGGAAGCGCAGCGGGTCGGTGAGCGAGGTCAGCACCTGCCGCTCCTTGCCGTTTACCGTCCGGGTCAGCAGCCGGGCTTCGAACTGCTCCGGCAACTCGCTCCACTTCTTCTTGGCCTGCGGACTGGCACTGAGGCGTACCAGCACATCCTGCCGCCCCAGCTTGCGGATGACCTCGTATTGAGCCCCCTTTTTCAGCGGAATAAGCCAGTGACGCGCTACGCCCTGGCGTTGCCAGGCATGGAGTAACCCCAGTGAGTAGAAGCCCTTATCGAACAGGGTCAGGCTATTATCGGGTGTTTTTTCAATCAGTTGCTCTGCCAACACCATCTCGTTTACCGCACAGGAGTCCATCACTGTCTGGGTCAGCAGATGACTGGTCAGCTCCATCTGACACAACATGCGGACCTGGGGATATTGCGTCTCCCCCTGGACGGTTTTCGACTTGGCAAAGGCGCCGGCATTGTCCGGAGTATCGGGCGTGCGCCAGACCACCCCGTCCACGGCCAGCAGCTGCAAGCCGGCCCAGGTGGGGTGCTGACACTGCTGATGCCAGAGTGTGGCGGTCTGCTGGAACACCTGTCGAACGGCTTGGTCAGCCAGTTTTTGGCGCGCCTGGATGAAGGCGCTGGGGACGACAAACGGCCGGTCGCCGGGTAACAGGATATCGAGCTGGTTGGCCAGCTGGGCCATAGGGACATGACGAAACAAGGACATCCCGATAATGGCCCATAGCACCCGCTCCATGGGCATGCGCCGTCGGCGCAAGGAGACGGAGCCCGTCTCGGCCAAGCAAGCCTGCACCAGTTCAGGTGACAGCAGGTCAGACAGGGACTCAAACTTTCCGGGAGGACAGGCGTGAATGAAGTCGAGAGCTTGGTCGATACGCATAAAAAAATCCGAAACCCAACAAGGAGTTTCGGATTCTTACACAGCCTGAGGATCGGTCAATGGATCCTTAACTGATCGGCATTA
>NZ_PQLN01000214.1:0-1396 GCF_002919855.1 Aeromonas sp. ASNIH8
GTTCTTCGTTTCTATGGGAAAGCAAAAATACTCGACCGACTTCAAACGTCAGGTCGTTCTTCACTATCTCAGTGGTCATGACGGTGCCAAAAAGACGGCCGCCCTGTTTGGTATCGATCATGGCGCCGTTCGCCGCTGGACCGAGCATTGGAAAGTCAGTGGTGAAGCTGGCTTGACCATCACGACCAAAGCTTATTCTGCTGAGTTCAAAGAGGAAGTTCTGCTTTGGATGAAGCAGAATTGTGCCTCTTCTCGCAAGGCTGCTGCGACATTCAAGATCGCCGCCGCCTGCACCGTCAGCCGGTGGGAGCGTCTTTATCGTGAAGGCGGTATCATGGCCCTCCGTGATAAACGCACAGAACGCACCATGACTTCAGAGAAGACGCCCCCCGGCAAACCGCTCACCGCCCCCTATCCCACCTTCCACAGTGCCGAGGAAGAGCTTGAATACCTGCGAGCGGAGAACGCCTATCTAAAAAAACTGCATGCCTTGGCGCGGGAAAAACAGCAGAAAAAGCAAAAGTCATTTCCGGGCTAAGGCAACACCATAAGCTGGCCACGCTGCTGCATATCGCCGGGTTGCCACGCAGTACCTTCTATTGGCAGATGAGCTCAGATGCCAGCACAAAGGCCTACGAGCATGAAGCAGAGCGGGTCAAGGCACTGTTTCATCACCATAAAGGGCGTTATGGTTATCGACGGATCACCCTGGCGCTGCGAAATGAGGGATGTCATCTCAACCATAAAACCGTGCGTAAACTCATGCGAAAACAGGAGCTTGCCTCTAACCTGCGCCGCAAGAAATACCGCTCGTACAAGGGGACATACGGCCATATTGCCCCGAACCTCTTGCAGCGTGATTTTCACGCCGATGCCCCGAACCAGAAATGGGTCACCGATGTGACGGAGTTCAATCTCAAAGGGCAGAAGCTATACCTGTCCCCGGTGCTGGACCTGTATAACAGCGAGATCATCGCCTGGCAGATGGCCACGCACCAGGGAATGCCATTGGTGGACAAGATGCTGGATGACGCCCTGGCAACATTGGGGCCAGGAGACACGCCGGTGCTGCACTCGGATCAAGGCTGGCAATATCAGATGGCCAGCTATCAGACGCGGTTATCGTCAAGGGAGGTGAAGCAAAGCATGTCACGCAAAGGGAACTGCTTGGACAATGCGGTGGTAGAAAACTTCTTCGGGCTGCTAAAGAGCGAATGCTGGTTCAACGAGAAATACGAGGACACGGAGCAGTTGAAGCGAGCAGTGGATGAATACATCCACTACTACAACCATGAACGGCTCAAAGTAAAACTAAACGGCCTGAGCCCGGTACAGTACCGAACTCAGGCCATGTCATCCGCCAGCTAACGTGTCCAATAAATGGGGTTCACTTCAC
>NZ_PQLN01000215.1:0-1389 GCF_002919855.1 Aeromonas sp. ASNIH8
CATGTACAGAACCTTAAGCGGCAAGCGAATTAATAATACCGTCTAACGTGTTGTTTTGCTTGGATTTTCTCTGCCTACTCTTTTTGCCGTTTTTGGATAAATACACCATTGCCCACTCCAACTTCTCTGTTATTTCCTGCCACGCACCATGGATGATGCTCGCCAATATCGGCATTAACCAAAGCGCGCTGTTTTTGGCAATCTTCAGCATCGATAACTCCGCGCTGCCAATCAGCGTCAGCGCCAGCCGACGTTTGACCAGCAAGGCCAGCAAACTAGCCCAGATCAAGCCTTCCGCTATCGCTTTTTGTCGTGTCGCGAACGCCTTCAACCGGTTATGTGATTTCAGCTCTTTGAACAACAGTTCGATCTGCCAACGGCAACGATACAATGCCATCACCTTCTCGGCTGGCCATCGCTCACGCGGAAGATTGGTCATCCATATACAGAACCGTTTTTCCTCTGCAAACCAACGTCTTATGAGTCGATATTTATACTTTCCCGAACTCACATCCAGATCCAGAACCTCGGCTCTGCAGCTTCTCCGATCGATATCCTTGAGCTTTTTTCCGAGTAACTTGGGCATTTCCCTGCCGTCCTGTCGGTAAGCTGCCTGTACTTTGGGATTGAGATTTTGACTCCCTCTGACCAGATAGCTTCCTTTGGCTTTGGTCACATCAGCAAAGTACTCGCGGCTGATGTAACCGGCATCCGCCAATAACAGTTTGTTATTTAACGAATTTGCGGCCGGAAGATGCTTGCGCTCCGATTCGGTATCCGCCGTGATACTCATCGATATCGGCGACTGGTCCAGCAAGGACATGGTCATATGACACTCTACCGCAGCGGGGCTGTGCTTATTGAATCGGCCCGGGAAATGTTCTGCCAATTGCGGATGTAACGCGAATGACGACCCGTCCTGCAGCAGTACCTGCTCAAAGCCTGCCAGTCCGTGGGCGTCCGGTAGACACTCCTTGAGGCGTAAGGCGATGGCTCGTTCAACCAGTGCGCGCATGAACAAGGGAAAACCCTGCTTGCGTAACTGGTTGTGAAAGGGTTTATACGCTATTTGGTCAGTATCATGGAGCTGCAACGCATTGAAATGGCGATGCAAACCAGCAATACCATCCACCTTGTCGCAACCAAGCCCTGAGAGCAGAGCCGGGAGTAGTCTCGCAGGCTGGATATCCCGGAGTCGCTGACAAAAACCGGTAAATTTACCGATCCGGTTGAGTTCAGAAGAGCTAAGAAGTTGCTTGAGGTACTGGGTTGCATTGATAATAGTCATGGCTTCGGGCGTGTCGGTTTTTTTTTGCGATTAAATCAGATCACAAACGAAGCCTTTTTTCTATCTATTTCAATTGGTTGTAGCTAAAGATCCTGTACATG
>NZ_PQLN01000216.1:0-1385 GCF_002919855.1 Aeromonas sp. ASNIH8
GAGCTTGTTTACGCTGCTCCCGGCTCAGTTGTTCGTGTTCGACCAGCAGGCTTAGCCGCTCGATGAAGGGCAGCCCTTCGTAGGTACTTGCCTGTTCCAGTTGTTGTTGCACGGCATCCGCCATGCCAGTCAGTTTCAGGTGTCTCAAGCGGGTCAGCGTTTGTTGGGTCATGGGACGTATCCTCTTTAGTGGAAGCTCTGGGGGCCGCGGATGTTCTCGTGCTCTTGCGGCAGTTCTGGATAACTGAGCTGGCTTGCGGGCAGTTGGTCACGGCCACTGGCCAGCACCGACTTGAGCTGTTTGAGTCGCACCAGTCCTTCCCGATTAGCCAACTGGCAGCAGGCTTCAACCCGTGATGCTGGATACTCTCGACTAAGACTCAGTAGCCCCAGGCAGAGTCGGTATGCCTGCTCGGCATGGGCTTTCTCTTCCAGCCGTTCGCTAACCCAGCACAGGGTGCCCGGTCCGATGTCGGCAGCCCACTGCTTGAGACGCCCTGGCGTCCAGCGTTGCTGCTTGCTGTGACGTTCTGGCATGTGCTCAGGGAGTGTGCTCATCCCCGGGATGGTTTTACGCGGATGGCTCGCGACCAGCTGCTGCTGGTGATAGACCTGAAGCAGGGTATCGCCCGCATGGAGCTCCAGTTGCTGACCCACATACTGGTGCGGCACTGAGTAATGGTGCTGCTCATAGCTGACGTGATAGTCGATGTTGACCTTGACCGTTTTGATGGCGACATAGCGATAGGGATGCACCGGCAGTGGGCCCAGTGCCGGGCGGTCCAACTGCTCAAACGCTTCACGTCGGTTACCGGGCAGTTGCTTGAACGGGCGCTCGTTGAGCTCATTTAACAAAGCCCGGATGCACTGGTTGAGCTCGGCAAGCGAGAAGAAGGTCTGATGGCGTAGACGGGCCAGGATCCAGCGCTCGACGATCTGCACACCCACCTCGGCCTTGGCTTTGTCCTTGGGCTTGTAAGGACGAGCTGGCATCACCGCCACCTGATAATGCTCGGCCAACTGCTGGTAGCTGGGGTTGAGCTCGGGATCGTATCGGCAAGCCTTGCTGACACCGCTCTTGAGGTTGTCGGGGATCAGTAGTGCCGGTGTACCACCGAAAAACTCAAAGGCACGGACATGGCTTTGCAGCCAGTCCGGCAGTGACTGGGACCAGGTGGCCTCGGCAAAGGTGTAGTTGGACGCACCGAGCACGGCGACAAAGACTTGTGCCTGACGGACCTCACCCGTAGTCGGCGACACGATGGGCACCGTGGGCCCGCAGTAGTCGATAAAGAGCTTTTCCCCCGCCTTGTGGATCTGGCGCATGGAGCGCTTTTGCAACTGACACCAGGACTTGTAACGGTCACAGAACTGGGAGTAGCTGT
>NZ_PQLN01000217.1:0-1385 GCF_002919855.1 Aeromonas sp. ASNIH8
TTCACCGACACTTCTTGGGGTTGTATGGTTAAGTGACTAAGCGTACATGGTGGATGCCTTGGCAGTCAGAGGCGATGAAGGACGTACTAACCTGCGATAAGCCGTGAGCAGTCGGTAAGAGACATTACGACTCACGGATTTCCGAATGGGGAAACCCACTTAGCATAAGCTAGGTATCGCTGCGTGAATACATAGCGTAGCGAGGCGAACCGGGAGAACTGAAACATCTAAGTACCCCGAGGAAAAGAAATCAACCGAGATTCCCTCAGTAGCGGCGAGCGAACGGGGATTAGCCCTTAAGCATCTTGGAAGTTAGTGGAACGGTCCTGGAAAGGCCGGCGATACAGGGTGATAGCCCCGTACACGAAAACAACCTTGATGTGAAATCGAGTAGGGCGGGACACGTGACATCCTGTCTGAATATGGGGGGACCATCCTCCAAGGCTAAATACTCCTGACTGACCGATAGTGAACCAGTACCGTGAGGGAAAGGCGAAAAGAACCCCTGTGAGGGGAGTGAAATAGAACCTGAAACCGTGTACGTACAAGCAGTGGGAGCCCTTCGGGGTGACTGCGTACCTTTTGTATAATGGGTCAGCGACTTACATTTTGTAGCGAGGTTAACCGTATAGGGGAGCCGTAGGGAAACCGAGTCTTAACTGGGCGTCTAGTTGCAAGGTGTAGACCCGAAACCGGGTGATCTAGCCATGGGCAGGTTGAAGGTTGAGTAACATCAACTGGAGGACCGAACCCACTAACGTTGCAAAGTTAGGGGATGACCTGTGGCTGGGGGTGAAAGGCCAATCAAACTCGGAGATAGCTGGTTCTCCCCGAAAGCTATTTAGGTAGCGCCTCGGACGAATACTACTGGGGGTAGAGCACTGTTTGGGCTAGGGGGTCATCCCGACTTACCAACCCCATGCAAACTCCGAATACCAGTAAGTACTATCCGGGAGACACACGGCGGGTGCTAACGTCCGTCGTGAAGAGGGAAACAACCCAGACCGCCGGCTAAGGTCCCAAAGTTCTGGTTAAGTGGGAAACGATGTGGGAAGGCTCAGACAGCTAGGATGTTGGCTTAGAAGCAGCCATCATTTAAAGAAAGCGTAATAGCTCACTAGTCGAGTCGGCCTGCGCGGAAGATGTAACGGGGCTCAAACCAGGCACCGAAGCCGCGGATTCACGCTAAGCGTGAGTGGTAGGGGAGCGTTCTGTAAGTCTGCGAAGGTGTGTCGAGAGGCATGCTGGAGATATCAGAAGTGCGAATGCTGACGTAAGTAACGATAAAGGGGGTGAAAAGCCTCCTCGCCGGAAGACCAAGGGTTCCTGTCCAACGTTAATCGGGGCAGGGTGAGTCGACCCCTAAGGTGAGGCCGAAAGGCGTA
>NZ_PQLN01000219.1:0-1361 GCF_002919855.1 Aeromonas sp. ASNIH8
TGAAAAAATCAAACAGGCTGTAGCCTTTCTGGAATTGGACTTTGCTTTTGGCCATGATCTCGCACCTCAGTAACTGTACGTAAGATCAGTATAGCTCGTGGTGACTGCTAATCATGGGTAATCAGGTAAAACTATATTTGTACACACTGCTCAGTATCTAAAATGGTGTGACGAGCATAATACACCCGCATTTACACAGCGATCTTTAGAAGGCTATATGTCTTATATGGATACTAAAGTGATGCTAGGACAATACAAAGGAAATAGCTATAAAAAAACCCGCTCAGTCATGGTCACGTTATTTACTAAGTATCTAGAACTACCGACAAGTTATTTCGATAGAATAGTGATCAGAGATGGGAGCGACTGTGAGCCATTTGAGGCTTACAGTCGCAGCGATCTAAATCAACTGCTGCCATTTCTAAGGTCGCTGTTTAAGCAAACCTATCAACAGTTCATCCAAAACCCAGAAAAACATATTAACAGTAGCTTCAAAACAAAAACGATGACGTTTCAGTGGCAAGGGCAGCAGTACCCGCTAGCCATAGGAATAACAAAAATGATGTGCGCAGCGACCTACTTACTGTCTTACTACACTTACGCCAACACCAGTGATTTGTTCAAACTAAAACAGCCGAACAACGCCTCAACAAAGGCTGATGAAGTGTGGTACACCATGCCAGCGTTTAAGCGTCGTGCGTTTAAAACCATCCAACTTGAGATGGGTGGACATGAATTAGAAATCCCCAAGTATGCCTTGGATTTTTTTGATAAATTGCTGGCTGCATCCAAATACATCCATGATGGTGAAAACGCCACTTTGCTGCAAACGGTTATCTCAAAAAAAACACAACCTTTAACATCAAAGGTGCTAGAGGCCTTCCTGAGTATATGGGTCGAAAAGCACTTTACCTTTACCGATCAAACTAACCGCCGCTTACGGCCAGTCATAAGCCGTTTTCGCGAAACAGGAGCACAGTTAACAGCTTACCACCAAGGTGACTTGGCTAACGATCTCATGCTCAACAATACCCCTAAAACACGCAAAAAACATTATAGCGAAGGTAGTAAAATCGCTAACAATGGCATGATGCAAGATACTATGTCCATTCGTGAGGCGCAGATAAAAAATAAGATTGACGTAAAAGAGGCACAGAAAAGCTTAGGGATTGAGGTACTAGTTATTGATGCGGAATATAAAGTCAACCTCCCTAATTTAAGTCGAACACCCAACCAGGGCGGGAGCACACTTTGTTGATATTTTAACCAAAGAATAACTGAGCCCGATAGTCGTCATTCCAGCCGGCTCTTTTTAGCTTGTTTCTCTGACTTCGAGCACCACAATTGCTCTGTTTTACGAT